>DAOVGH010000056.1 GCA_030672485.1 Desulfobacterales bacterium
CGTGAACATGCCATCAATAAGTCCGCAGATTATTGGACGGATCCGGCCCTATATGCTCTTGGCCGAGCGGTTGAGTCGTTTCCTTTCCCAATACTTCGAGGGCAACGTCAAGCGTCTGCAGGGGACCAACGGGGGCGAACGTCGGGACCTGGAACTGGCGCCGGTGACCAATGCTGCCCAGAAGGGATTCCTGGAGCGGGCCCTGGCGGAGGAGGTTAATATGGTGAATGCGCCGGTAATTATGTGCAGCCGGGGCATTGAGGTCGATGTGGCCACCACCTCCGAGGTCAGAGGGTATATGCGACTTATTACCCTGAGCGCGATTACTGACAGGGGGGAATTTCAGGTGGCCGGCACGGTGTTTCCTGAGCCGGAATGCCGGATTGTGCAGATCGACGAATATCGCATGGAGGCACCCCTGGAGGGACGTATGTTGCTCATAACCAACTACGACCGTCCCGGGGTGATTGGCTTTGTTGGCACAACGCTGGGCGATTTTCAGGTGAATATCGCCGACATGCACCTGAGCCGGGCTCGCGACAAAGGCACGGCCATTTGCCTGGTTACTGTGGACAATCCGGTACCCTCGGAGGCCATGCAGGCGCTCAGGGAACACGAACACATCATAGAGACAGCCATTATTGAGGTCTAAGGCTCCCCCTCCATAATTCATCACGCGCCCTCACGCCACGCGGCCTCACTTTGACACACCTGCCTCCCTCCTCTATAGTACCAAATATGGGCCTATAGCGCGGCGGGAGGGCGTGATCACTGGGTTTATTGATTTCAATTTAATAGATTATCTCGTCAAGGATATCAGCTCTATGAACCGAAAAATCTTGATGGTGAATCCAAATTTGATGAAACCACCAGTGGCACCAGTGGGTCTTGATTATCTGCACAGCAAGCTCCAACATGCCGGATTTGAGGTAAGCCTATTAGACCTGGGGTTTTCTCATGAGGTGGATAAAGGGATCGAGCATGCCCTGGATGATGACTACCTGTTTATTGGTATTAGCTTGCGTAATGTAGATGACTCCTATTTTGCAAGTCGAGACTTCTGTCTCCAGAAAAGCCGGGAAATCATAAACAAGATAAGAGATTTCTCTAAGTGCCCCATAGTTCTGGGCGGAGTGGGATTCTCTATATTCCCTGTGCAGGTGATGCAATACTGCAATGCAGACTTCGGCATTTATGGCGACGGGGAGCTTGCGCTTCCTATGTTAGCAACGGCCCTTCGACAGAAAACAGACTATGCATCTATTCCAGGCCTATCCTACAAAGATGGGGACAACTACAAATCTAACCCGGCTAAGTATCTAGACCTTGATAAAACGAGTCTTTGCCAGCGCGACCTGGTAGACAACGCCCTCTATTTCCAGAAAGGGGCAATGGTAGGCTTCGAGTCAAAGCGGGGATGCGATCGACGATGCATCTATTGTGCTGACCCCGTGGCCAAGGGCCGGAACATCAGATTAAGGGATCCCAGAGACGTCGGTGTGGAGCTCAAAGGGCTTCTTGAACAAGGCATAACTCACTTCCATACTGCCGACAGCGAATTCAATGTGCCGGAAGAGCATGCCAAGGCTGTTTGTCAGGCTATTATCGACCAGTGCCTGGGTGACAAGATTCAATGGTATGCTTATTGTGTGCCCGTGCCCTTTTCTGAGGAGCTTGCCAATCTAATGCGCAAGGCAGGATGCGTAGGTATAGATTTTACGGTCGACTCGGGTAACAACGGCCAACTCCAGCGGCTGGGCCATGTGCATCGGGTAGATGATATTGGCAAGCTGGCTCGATTATGTCATCGCTATGCCTTCTCCTTTATGTTCGACCTGTTATTGGGAGGACCTGGGGAAACACGCCAGACGGTAAATGAAACCTTTGAATTGATGAAGAGCCTTGAGCCTTCGCGGGTAGGCATAAGCCTCGGGGTTCGGCTTTATCCCGATACTCCATTGGGGATAGCTGTCAAAAAACAAGGGGTAACCAGAAACCCCCATCTCCATGGCGCAATTGATAACAATTCCAAAATGTTAAGACCCATATTTTATCTATCCCATGAACTTGGTGATGATATTGAACCCTATATTCTGGAGTTAACTGAAGGCGACAGCCGCTTTTTCTTTGTTAGCAAAGGACAAACCATTCAGAGCTATAACTATAACGATAATTCTCAACTAATGGAGGCCATTAAAAAGGGGTATCGCGGCGCCTTCTGGGACATCCTGAGGAGATTAGCCGAAAATCCTTCACCCTGAGCACCAAACAGCATAAATCCGCGGTTCCTAACCTCCTCCATAATAATCTACCGTGCATCTTTAGGTGTCCCGGTGCCTCGCTAGCGCTTGTACATATTAGTGAAGGCATTTTCTTCTTGTCATTTCTACCAAAATTTCAAATCAAGCTATGTGTACTCCGCATACGAGGCAAAGCCAAACAAAATGACAGATGAAGAAAAAACCAAACAGCACCTCTTGGATGAATTGGCTGAACTGCGCCGGCGGGTTAGTGAGTTAGAAGCATCGGAGCGAGCGCAAAACTGGGCAGAGGAGGGGCCAGGGAAAAAGGATGGTGCCATAGAATCGTCTGCTAATGCTATCTCCATTGCAGGCCTCAAGGGTGATTTGATATACGGAAACCCTTCTTTCCTCAAACTGTGGGGATATGACGATGAAAGATGAGGTTCTGGGAAGAGCTACCATAGAATTCTGGCAGACGAAACAGAGGGCTCTGGAGGTAATGGAAGTATTGCGCAATAGGGGGAGTTGGGTAGGTGAACTTACCGCCAGGAGAAAGGATGGCTCAATGTTTGATGCCCGGGTTTCGGCACGCATGGTTGTGGATAAGGCTGGTAAACCTGTCTGCATAAGGAGTTCCTTTACAGCCGTCACTAAAGATAAGCATACTGATGGGACATCAAGACAGGGCGAAGAAAAATACCGAACCATCCTTGAAAGTATTGAGGATGGCTACTTTGAGACGGATATTGCGGGTAACTTCACCTTCGTTAATGATTCATTGTGCAGAATCTTCGGATATCGAAAAGATGAATTGATGGGCATGAATATTCGGCAGTTCACAGATCAAGATAACGCCAGGAAACTATATCAAATCACAAATGATGTTTATAGAACCTGGAAACCTGCAAGGGCGTTTGACTATGAGATCATAAAGAAAGACGAGAGCAGAAGGCATGTTGAGGCTTCCATATCCCCAATAAGAGATCCATACGATCAGCCAATGGGTTTTCGGGGTATTATCAGGGATGTAACTGAAAAAAGGCAAATGGAAGCAGAGCTGATTCGAACTAAGAATTTGTTGCAGAATATATTGGACAGCTCCATTGATGGGATTACTGCTACTGACCTTCAAGGAAGAGTAATATCTGCTACGCCAAACATAAAGGATATAATAGGATATGATCAGAGAGAGGTTATCGGTAAAAAAGTGAATACCTTTTATGAGAAGGGAGTAGAGGATGAAAAGAAGATTATGAGGGAATTAATGGCAAAAGGCGAATTAAGAAATCATGAAATGAAATTCAAAAAAATGGATGGCACATTAATAGATGTTAATATCTCCGCCTCACTTTTGAAGAACGAAAGAGGCGAAATTATCGGAACACTTGGAACCTACAGGGATATTACTGGAAAAAAGAAACTCGAGGCCCAGCTCCTCCAATCCCATAAGATGGAAGCCATCGGTACCCTTGCAGGTGGCATTGCCCATGATTTTAATAACCTCCTCATGGGTATACAGGGCTATACGTCTTTAATGCTCATGGATATTGGCCCCACCCATCCACATTATGAAAAACTAAAGGGCATAGAGCAACAGGTTAAAAATGGAGCAGAGCTCACAAAGCAACTATTGGGCTTTGCAAGGGCAGGAAAATATGAGGTCAAACCCACTAATATAAACGATCTGATAGAGAAGACTTCTAATATGTTTGGGAGAACAAGGAAGGAGATAACGATCTCTAGCAGATATGAAAAAGACATCTGGATAGTAGAAGCGGATCAGGGGCAGATTGAGCAGGCGCTCTTAAACCTCTATGTCAACGCCTGGCAGGCAATGCCTGGTAGTGGGAAGCTCTATCTTGAAACAGAGAATGTCACTCTTGATGTGGACTATGTGAAGCCCCATCATGTGGAACCTGGCCGGTATGTCAAGATATCCGTTACGGATACGGGAGTTGGTATGGATAAGGCAACCCAGCAGAGAATATTTGACCCGTTCTTTACCACTAAAGAGATGGGAAGGGGTACAGGCCTTGGATTGGCCTCTGTTTATGGTATCATCACAAATCATGGTGGCATTATTGACGTTTACAGTAAAAAGGGTGAGGGAACCATCTTTAACATTTACCTGCCGGCTTCTGAAAAGCAGATAAGAGAAGCAAAGAAGTTGCCGGAAGAGATACCGAAGTGGTCAGGGAGGATCCTTCTTATAGATGATGAAGGTATGGTTGTTGATGTCGGCAGTCAGATGCTGAAGAAAATGGGCTACGAGATCTTATTGGCCAGAAGTGGAAAAGAGGCCATCGAGCTCTACGAAGAAAATAAAGACAAGATTGACTTAGTCATCCTGGATATGATTATGCCTGATATGGGCGGCGGGGAGACCTATGACCGGATGAAGGAGATCAACCCCGACATTAAGGTACTCCTTTCAAGTGGATACAACATAGACGGCCAGGCAACTGAGATATTGAAACGAGGATGCAATGGTTTTATCCAGAAGCCCTTTGATATCAACGAGCTATCTGAAAGAATAAGGGAAGTCCTTGACAGGCAATAGGGTTTACCCTGTTAGAATGACCCGTGTGCTAACAGGGCCTACTGTGAAAATCACATCTGGAATGTAACCAACCAATACTAAGGGAAAAAACAGCCAACTTGCAGCCCCCAAAAACTCCCCTTTTACCTCTCCACCATCCTCAATAGGATTGGCAAACCCATCACAGACCCCCTTTTTCGTCAGGGCCTTACTGCCCTAGAGAAAGCAAGGTAAAGGCCGGCACTGGGTTAATGGACACGAATCATGATGGGGCAGCAATGACTGGGATTACTAAGAGTGGGGATGTTTTCCCTGGTAATTACCTAACCAGACAAGACCAACTTTCTGGGGGTAATTCTGGTCGAAGCTTTGGATCCGGCGGAGATATTTGAATGCCTCATATTCCATCTTCATTCTTACTAAATTCTGTATATCCTCATAGATGACCGCATGGCATAATACGTTATTTTCCGGTTTGCCCTTTAAGGAGTTCTCATCTTTCAAAAAGAACCTTACTAACTGGTCCACGGCATCTTCCATATCAGACCGCCAGGCGATTTTATACACAGCTCCGCATTGACATCTGTAGATCTCGTCGATGTTATCAGGGAAGGGGTAGATGTCTTCACAGAATGGACAAACTATATTAAATGATCTCAATAAGGCTAATCCCCTCAAATGCTTATCGGTCTTTTTTCAGCAATGTTTTTAGCAAAAAATCTTTTACCGTGTCAACAAAATATCCTTGCAGACAGGGCCAAAAAATGACAACATCCCTTAGGCGAATTCTTCCTGAAATAGGAAGGGTCGCCGTCCATCTGGAGGCTTGTACAAAGGATAGTTGATGATAACGAGAGATCACGATTGACTGAGGAGCCTCACTTTACCTGTAAGGAGTGGCAGAGGTGGATGAAATTATGGAGCGTATTCCTAAACTACAAGGCCATAACTGTTTTGCCTGTGGTACTGCAAACCCAATAGGTCTTAATCTAAGTTTTTACAGACGGGAAGCGTATGTTTGTTCAGATATAACCCTAGAGAAGAATTATGAGGGATGGGAAAACATGGCTCACGGCGGCATCGTATCAACCCTTTTAGATGAAGTCATGTCGTGGGCCGTCATATATTTCAGGAAAATCCTTTTTGTGACAAGAACCATGAGGGTAAAGTACATCAGGCCAGTTCCATTGTATCGGCTGTTGACGGTCAAGGGGGAGATCATAGAAGGGCAAAACAGGCGCTTATGCGGGGCCAGGGGATTGATCCAGGACGAGGAGCGAAATATCCTTGCCAGGGGAGAGGCTACATTTGCCATCTTATCCGACAAAGATCTCTATCTGGTGCCAGATAGGGTAAAAACGGAGATGGGCAATCTGTTTAAAAGACTTTGAAGCCCACAAGGTAAACAGCAAACCAACCACCTTGTGTGATCCTAAGGGTTTTTCACATGGACTCCATTGCGTCCATAGAGATCGGAAGCAATTCCATAAGGATGCTGATTGCTGAAAGGGGTAGACCGGACAGTCCCTTAAAGCCAGTTTTGAGAAGGCGGGTCATCACAAGACTGGGTGAGGACTTCAACAGCAAGGGAATCGGCACAATTAAGCCGGAACCAATGGCGAGGAGCATCGCCGCACTTAAGGATTTTCTTGGCATTGCCAGCCATTTTGGTGTTTCCGCTCCCATTGCCCTGGCAACAGGAGTGGTTAGAAAGGCGGTAAACAGGAATACTTTTATTGACCTGATTGCTGAAAGGCTCGGTCACAATGTAACGATCATCTCGGGCCAAGAGGAGGCGGAACTGACGTGTAAGGGCGTCCTCTCTGCATTGAATCAGATGGCAAAGCCTTTAGTCATCTTTGATCTTGGTGGTGGCAGCACCGAATTTATCTGGGCCAATAGCAGGGAAGAAAAGCCCATCTCCATAGAGCTTGGAGTGGTTATTTTGACACAGGATTTCTTACATACTGATCCCCCAAGGGATGATGAGATATATCAACTCGTCAATCATATCGAGGATACATTTACAATAGGTCTTGACTCCTTGAAGCAAAGGGGAAAAGAAACGTTTTCCATCGTGGGCACAGGAGGAACTGTGGTTACCCTAGCTGGAATGATCCATGGCATAGGAGAAGATGATTTCAATGAGACGAGAATGAACGGTCTTGTAGTCAGGAGGGAGGATGTTGGGCTTCTCTTCGGAGAAATGAAGGGGATGTCTAAAGAGAAAAGGCGGAATCTTAAGGGCCTTGAAAGGGGAAGGGAAGATACTATCTTGGCCGGCACTTTGATGGTAATGAAAATTATGGATTATTTTGACAAAGATGAGATGATGGTAAGTTATTCCGATTTATTGGAGGGTAGCTTGATAGACTACATAGAAGGAGCAAAGAATGAACGATCAATCAATAAAGCAAGGGCTGACCTTTAACGATCTCCTCCTGGTGCCAAGGGAATCCACTGTCTTGCCGAAAGATGTGGACATCAAAACGGAGCTTTCTCGGAACATCTCCCTTAACGTACCCATTGTCAGCGCGGCAATGGACACCGTTACTGAATCCGAAGCGGCTATAGCATTGGCCAGACAGGGTGGTTTAGGATTCATCCATAAGAATATGACTATAGAAAGGCAGGCCTTGGAGGTCGAGAAGGTCAAGAAATCAGAAAGTGGCATGATTATAGATCCCATTACGATTGACCCGGAACAGAAGATCTCTGAGGTCATGAATATTATGAAGAAATACAGGATTTCCGGGGTACCTGTTGTGAAGGAGGGTAACTTGGTGGGTATTATTACCAATAGGGATTTGAGATTTGAGACAAACCTGGATAGGGAGGTTGGGGATGTAATGACCAAGGATAACCTGGCCACGGTACCTGTTGGGATAACCCTGGAGCAATCAAAGGCCATCTTACATAGCAGAAGGATAGAGAAATTGTTGGTTGTTGACGATGCGGGAAAGCTCAAGGGACTTATAACGATAAAGGATATCGAGAAGATAAAGAAATACCCTAATTCATGCAAGGATCACCTCGGTAGATTACGGGTGGGTGCGGCAGTTGGTGTTGGACCGGATAGGGAAGAGAGGATTGATAGACTGATAGCAGCAAACGTAGATGTTATTGCTATTGATGTTGCCCACGGACACTCGGCAGGTGTCATAAACGCCG
>DAOVGH010000073.1 GCA_030672485.1 Desulfobacterales bacterium
ATAGGCGCCATCAGGTACGGGACAGGAGATGCCGGGAATCTCATTCAGCCTTTCTACCAACAGATCTCTCAACATCTTAAATTTATTAATTCTCTCCTCGATAACTTGCTGGTTGCCTTTTAATGCAGCAATGCCAGCACGCTGAATAAAAGGAGGCGCACAGGTATAAATCGTTTGAAAAAGCATACCCATTTTTTCAATGACCTTTTCCGGTCCTATGGCATAACCCAAGCGCCAGCCAGGCATGGAATAACCTTTGGAAAAGCCATTCAAGATTATTGTCCTTTCCTTACATTTATCATGTATCCCGGGGGAATAATGGACCTTGCCGTAAATAACCCGCGAGTACATCTCGTCACTTAAAATAAAAATATCTCTCTCTTCAGCAACCTTATAAATTGCTTCTATCCCTTCTTTACTAAGAACGGCCCCTGTAGGATTATTGGGAGAATTGATAATCAACAAACGGGTCTTATCAGTAATCCTCTTAGCAATCTCATCAGGGTCTAAATGAAAGGCATCCTCTTCTCTAGTTGGGACGCCTACCCGTTTTACTCCAAGATAGTTGGCAACTGCTATGTAAGTTGAAAAGCCAGGATCAGAAAAGACTATCTCGTCACCGGGATCAGCAACACAGCGAATCACAAAATCAATGACGGCATTTGCGGCTATGACCGCAACTTGATCCAAATCAGGCCTAAATCCCACATATTCCTCGGTATGCTCAGCAATAGCCTTCCGTAATTCTAAAATCCCTACATGTTCCACATAGTGGGTATCATCCTGATCCAATGCCTCCTTAGTTGCCTCTCTAATATGTAGATGCGATTCATAATCTGAATCACCAAGTTCAAAGTGATAGACTTTCCTGCCGGACCTTTCCATCTCGATGGCTTTCTTGAATATATTAAACATGGGTTGGCCAATTATACCTTCAGTGATCGTTGCCAGTTTTCTCATAACCGTCCTCCGTCAAAAGCGTTAGGCATCGGCATGCCGGCTCTCTTTTCAGTACCTGGTAGCCTTTGGTTCATGCCCCAATACCTTCTTGTAAAGAGATATACGTTTATAGCCAGCTTTTTCCGTTTTTTCAAGGAAGAATTATATCTTTGTCTCACTTTTGACTCTCAAGGGCTTTTACACTATACTTTATATCTTGTAGCCAGATACCATTTCTTTTCCGCTTTTTACCGCGAGTAAGCTCAAGAACAAGCACCTAAAGCATAAATGGAACGATGACCTTTAGACTTTCCAGGCGTACATGGATTCGGGCTGCCATCTATTCTGGCTTCGCCATTGCCGGGGGTGCCGGATACGTCTCTTCCAAAAGACTCGAGAAGGTTCAAGCTGACGTGCCTTTGGCCGGATTACCGAAGACCCTTGACGGACTCAAAATTGGGGTTATGTCCGACTTCCATGCCGGGGCCTTTACCACGAGGGAGGATGTACTTGAAGCCATTAGCATCGTTAGCGAGGAAAGCCCTGATCTCATAGCCCTCCTGGGTGACTATGTGGACGGTGCCTACAGCCATAGTCGTAAGAACGTCGAGAAAGGGTCTTATGTCTTTGATGCCCTGCAAAAACTGAAGGCCCCACTTGGAATCTATGCGGTTCTGGGCAATCACGACCACTGGACAGATGCAGGTCTGGTGAGAAAAGAACTATCAAGGCTTCCACTCACAATTCTGAACAATCAGGGCATCAGCCTGGACAATGGTCTGGCAGTGGCAGGCGTTGACGATTTCTGGGAAGGGCCGTCAGATCCATCCGAGGCTACAAGAAACCTGAGCCCCGACTCCGTGATAATCATGCTCTCCCATAACCCAGATGTTAACCTTCAGCTGAGGGGAGATAAACGAGTCAGGCTAGTAATGTCCGGACACACTCATGGAGGCCAGCTCAGGATACCAGTCATCAACTGGGCACCATGGATCCCCTGTTCCTCAAAATATAAAGGGCCATCAGGCCTCATCAGAGAAACAGAACACCGTTGCACCTTTATAACAAAAGGTGTGGGGACCTTCTTCGTCCCAGTCAGGCTGGCCTGCCCTCCAGACATAGGAATATTACGCTTGACAAGGGCCTAAATGCTATTATGTATTGTGTTGCTTCCTGCCCACCAAACACTCCATGACTGAAAAAAATGAAGTGGGGAGGAAAGGCCTTGGAGCGGAGTTGGCGAAAAGGCTTAAAAACCAGGAGAAAGGCCCTCAGGGAACTGATGGGAGCTCATGAAGATCTGAGTGCCGCTATGTAGGTTTTGAGAAGCTCCCTGTCCTCGGGATTCATATCAATAAACTCAGCCCCCATGCCTGGGGGCAACTTTTCAGTACTCATATCTTGGGACCTTGCCCAGGCCACCTTAGCTTTGGTGTGGACTATTTGATCCCTCTTTGGCAGATTGAATTCTAAATCCAAAAGCGTACCTACTGGTAGAATCGTTGCTGTCTTAATGAATAATCCCCCACTACCAAGATTACCAATGTAAGCCCGAAAAAAGTCCCTTGCCTCTTTAAAAGAGATCTTAATCCTTGCCCTTGCCCTTTCCTCGCTGCGCCTGGGGGGATACACGAGGTTCTGAGTGGTCTTTCTCAACCTCCTTACAAGGCCGCAGATTATCTCCCTGAAGTCAGAGGATATCTCGTTAAATTCCCTATCCAAAAAGTCCTTATCCAATAACTCCAAAACTGTATCCTCCAGCGCAACAGCTGTAGCTGATCGGGGCGCAGGATCAAGATAACTCATCTCACCCAACATATCTCCAGGACCTAGTACGTCCACAACAATCTTCTCGCCCTTGACTATCTTCCTAATCTCCACCTTTCCCGAACTTAGAACATAAACAGCGGATCCGTGGCTACCTTCCTCAAATATAACCTCCCCTGCCTTATGGGTCTCTTCTCCACTCGTTAACAACAATTGGACCCTCCTTCCCTCTCTTTTGCCAACTCCCTTAATTCATGGATTACCTTCCTAACCTGATCCCTGGTATCATCAAGACTCCCCTCGTTATCTATAATGTAATCTGACAGAGATCTCTTCTCCTCAATAGGGATCTGGGCATCGAGTCGCTTTCCTACCTCTTCCCTTGCGAGACCGCCTCTTTCTACTGCCCTCTCTATCTGTACAGCCCTCGCTACATGAACCAGAATAACCTTATCAAACATTTTGCGCAAGCCCAGTTCAAATAAAAGGGGGAAATCCATAAGCACAATAGAGTGTGGATCTTTCCTTTTAATGGCCCTGATTAAGGCATCTCTCTCCTCAAAGATCCTGGGATGGGTGAAGCATTCAAGGGCCTTCCGACTCTTATCATCGGAAAAGACAATTTCTGCAAGGACGGAACGATTCAGTGTTCTATCTGAAGATAGAACCCCCGGGCCAAAATAGTCAACGATGTCCCTCCAAGCAGGCTTGTCAGGCTCCACTACAACGCGAGCAAGGCAATCAAAATCGATCACATGTACCCCCTCGTCCTTAAACATCCTTGTCACGGTACTTTTTCCGCTCCCTATACCACCTGTCAGCCCCACTGTTACCATGAAAAGTGCCTAAAGTTAAAAGTTATAAGTGCCCGCCCGCCTCGTCCCGCAGAGCGGGACGGGCAGGCCTAAAGTCCCCTATCCCATGTCCGCTGCATGTCGCTTATTTTTCGTAATTCACAATTCCTTAATTCCGGCTTGTCCAAGCTAGGACCAGAGCGAAGCGACACATTTTAGGCACTTTATCAGCCTAAGGCTGATTTAGCTCACTTGTAATTTAAAACTTGTTTTATCTCTTCCTCAATAAGATATATGAAGCACCTGGTCCTCCATCACAGGGCCGGGCAGTTACAAAGGCCAGGACTATTTTCTTCAAAACTCCCCTTCTAAGCCAGACGGGAAGCTCCTTCTTTAGTGCCGGTTCATGGTCAACTGAGCCCAGTCCCCTGCCGTGAACAATAAGCACGCACCTCAGGCCCTTCTGGTAGCTCTGGCTTAGGAAGTCATTAACAACAGCTTCTGCCTCTTTCCTTATTAAGCCGTGTAGGTCGATATGGTCTTGGATAGAAAATTCACCTCTCTTAAGTCTCCGCATGATCTTTGAGCCCACACCGGAAACCGCCCCCTCCATGTATTCATCACTGAAAGAAATATCCCAGGCCGCTGGTTCCTTAACCAGCCATGAGAGGTATTCTCTTACGCTCCTATGGTGAGCGGGTAATCGATCAGGTAACTTCCCTTTTCTCACCGAGGATCTGACGATCTTATTTTTACTGTCCCTCAAGGGGATGACATCCTTCATCGCTCTTTGAAAGAGATCTTCGTCGCTCTGTTCCGCCCTCCTGTCAGGTGAAAGACGTGATGAGACAGGCTCCCCCGATTTACCGGAATCCTCAAGGTCTTTCACCAAA
This sequence comes from Desulfobacterales bacterium, assembly GCA_030672485.1. Taxonomy (GTDB): domain Bacteria; phylum Desulfobacterota; class DSM-4660; order Desulfatiglandales; family B25-G16; genus JABXJZ01. The sequence goes on from DAOVGH010000073.1 coordinate 4,394, forward strand.
CCCTTGAATGGGTTATCAGAGAATCTCTTGTTTTCCTCGATTCTGTTCTTTACGCGATCGACCCGATCCCTTCTTTTCTTTCCCCTCATGGTAATATGATTGACTCTTCTTCTATTTTTAAATAAATTAAATAAATTTAAGATTATTTGATGATTTCTAAGATCGCCTTTGCGCGATCATTCTATTATAACAAAATCAAAACTCTTTTAAAACCAGGAACCGATGGCAAGGATAGATGACCATGTTAGGGCCTTAGAAATAGCAAAGGAGGAATTAAGCAACCGCAATCCGCTTCATTTTTGCCGGTCGAGTGGTGCCTTGTTTATGGAAGAAGCCGGGTCAACCACGATCAGGCTTCGGTTTTTGAATCGGATGATTACTATCAGCTGGCCGGATTTTCTATTTTATCAAGATTCAAATGAAGGGATTCCGATAAAAGAGAGAATTTTAGTCCTCCATTACCTGAACGGTTCTAAGGGAGAGCGTCTGACTGGAGAGTTGATTGCCTATCAGGATATCCCTTCTGCAAGGTTTTATTTAGATGCTTTCAATAGAAGGGTCACGTATCCAATGATCAACGCCTTTGGTGACCAGCCTGATCAATTACGCCTATTGGCCAAGGAGCTCTTTGGGGCCAATACATCATCTATGGGAGACATCTCCGTTCTGATACAGGCCCTACCCAGGGTACCCGTTACCCTCGCAATCTGGAAAGGAGATGATGAGTTTTCTTCTGATGGAACAATCCTTTTTGATAGCTCAGTTAAGGATATACTCTCCGCCGAGGATATTTCTGAGCTTACCAGCATGATTGTTTATGCTCTAATAACAAAGGCCAGGTAAAGTCAGTAAGCAGTGGGCAGTGATGAATAACGAGCTACAAGCAACCAGTAACGAGTAACGCCATTATGAAAATCGCCATTAGCGGCAAAGGGGGTGTGGGCAAAACAACATTTGCTGCCTTCCTGATAAAATCCTTGCACATGAAAGGAAAATCGGTCCTGGCCATTGATGCCGATCCTGACGCAAATCTCGCTCAGGCCCTGGGTGCAAAAAACGCCTCTGAGATAACGCCCCTCTCTGAAATGAAGTCCCTTATTGAGGAGCGGACCGAGACAAAGATCGGGGCTATGGGATCGTTATTCAAGATGAACCCTAAGGTAAGTGATTTACCGGAAAAACTCTCTGTGAATGTTGATGGTGTAAAGCTCATGGTCTTAGGAGGGGTAAAGTCAGCAGAAAGCGGCTGTATCTGTCCTCAAAGTATTCTTTTGAAGGTTCTTGTCACCCATTTAATCCTTGCTCGAGATGAGGTTGTGGTTTTGGATATGGAGGCCGGCCTGGAACATCTAGGCAGGGGAACAGCACGGGCTGTTGATAAGATGATCGTGGTAGTGGAGCCGGGAACCAGGAGCATAGAAACTGCTCGCCAGATAAAAAGATTGTCTGATGGGTTGGGAATCAAAAATCTACTTGTTGTTGGAAACAAGATTAGGTCCGAAAAGGATAAAGATTTTCTGCTCAAAAATATGAACAATTTTAACTCCCTCGGTTTCTTACCCTTTAATGAGCGCATTATCGAGGCAGATCTAGATGGCAGACCACCTTGGGAGAAGGACCCTGGGGGTCTGGAACTTGTTTCTCAAATGATGAAATATCATTTTAACTAAAAAAGTAGTCTTTATCCCAGTTTTGGAACTCTTGATAGGGTAAAGGTAAATCTCGATCCTTTCCCAACTTCACTCTCTACACTTACAGTTCCCCCATGGGCTTCAATGATATGCTTAACTATGGATAGACCCAGACCAGTTCCTCCCAATTCCCAGGATCTGGCTTTATCCACTCGATAGAATCTCTCGAATATGCGCGGAAGATCTTTCTTAGGAATCCCAATTCCCGTATCGGCCACGGCAATCTCGATATAGTCATCCTTGTCAGTAGAAGTGATGTTTATTTCTCCCCTCTTAGGGGTATACTTTACCGCATTATCCAGGAGGTTTTTGAGCACGGTTTCAATTCCCTCTTCATCGGCCAAAACCATAGGTAGATCAGAGGGAACATTAAATCTTATCTTCTGAAAGTTTTTGTTCGAGATCCCCATAAAGTTGGAACTCGCTCTACTTATTAATTCTTCCACCTTTATCGGCTGAAAATCCATCTTCCTCTTTCCAGTTTCAACCCTGGAAAGATCCAGAAGATCAGTAATCAACTGATTCAACCTATCAGTATGCCTTTCGATAATATCCAGAAAATTAAGTGCATTTTCTTGCTCATCGATTGCTCCTCTTTTCAAGGTTTCCACAAATCCCTTAATCGAGGTAAGGGGGGTCCTAAGTTCATGGGAGACATTGGCAACGAACTCCATTCTCACCTTTTCCAGTCTTCTAATCTCGGTAACATCGTGAAAAACGGCCACCGCCCCCAAGATATTTCCTTCCCTGCCCAGAATGGGTGCTGCCTGTACCATGAATGTCCTTTGATCCAGAGGGCCAATCTGAAATTCCATTGTTTTTTGCCTTTGGGATTTCAAAATTTCTTTGAAGAGGTTGTTGATTTCTGAATTTCTGATGGCCTCCCAGTGAAATTTGCCCAGGGTATCATCGGGAGCAAGTCCAAGCATTTTTTGGGCAGCCAGATTAATAAGGATTACATGTTCATCTCGATCAATGGCCATTACCCCCTCAATCATGGAGGAAAGGACCGCTTCTTTTTCACTCACTTCCTTGGCCAGGTCTCCCATTTGTTTTTCCAGCTCCTCACTCATCCGATTAAATGAACGGGCCAGGTCCCCCACCTCATCCCGGGAATCCATCCTTATCCGTTGCGAGAGATCTCCTTGTGAGATCATCTCAGCTGCCTGAGCCATCTGACTTATGGGCCTGCTTACTCTTCTTGCCAAGGCAAATGATATCCCAAGGGAGATTATGACCGCCAGCAAGCCACCCCAACC
>DAOVGH010000068.1 GCA_030672485.1 Desulfobacterales bacterium
TCAGGAGAGTGGCCACAGGGAGATAAGGGGCTCTGATATAGGCGAAAGGGTGATTGAAAGACTTAAAGAATGGGATGATGTGGCCTACGTCAGGTTCGCATCTGTTTATCGGCAATTTAAGGACATAAATGAGTTCATGACCGAATTGAAAGAACTGCTTGATGAGCGGCGGAGCGAAGATAAATAGCGTGCTAGGGTTTACGGAGTTTTTAGAGTTTGTAGGGTTCTAACACAAGAGATACAATAAACACAATGAATGTTGATGAACTATTTATGAAAAAGGTGCTCCGGCTGGCAAGAAGAGGTCTGGGCGCGACCTCTCCAAATCCCGTAGCAGGTGCCCTGGTAGTGAAGAACGGCCACATTGTTGGGTCTGGATATCATAAAAGGGCTGGGGCCCCACATGCCGAAATAGAGGCCCTATCCAGGGCTGGTGAAAGGGCAAGGGGATCCACCCTCTATGTTAATCTGGAGCCCTGTAATCATTATGGTAGAACCCCGCCATGTACAAAGGCCATATTAGACAATGGCGTCAGGAGGGTTGTGGTAGGCATGGCCGATCCGAACCCAGATGTTTCCGGTGGCGGATGTGAGTTTCTTCGCTCCAGAGGTGTAGAGGTAAAATGCAGTGCATTGGAAGAGGAGTGTGCCAGATTGAACGAGGTTTATGTAAAGTTCGTAACAAAAGGAAAACCCTTTGTGATTTTGAAGGGGGCCCTTACCCTCGATGGGTGGATGGCTACAAGAAAAGGTAACTCAAAGTGGATCACAAACGAAAGATCAAGGAAATTTGTTCATACCCTAAGAAAAAGGGCCGATGCTATTATGGTCGGGGTAGAGACTATTATAGCAGATAATCCCCTATTGAGGCCGTATTTGCTAAGAAGATCAAATCGGGAGCCTGTTAGAATCATAGCAGATACCAATCTGAGGATCCCTTTAGATAGCAGTGTGCTTAATGGAGGAACCTCAGCCCTGACCATAATGGCCGCAGGCAGTAATGTAAGCAGTACAAAGAGAAAAAGGCTAGAAGGGCTTGGGGCCAGGGTTATCAACTGCCAGATGAGGGATGGGAGGATTGATCTGGCGGACTTACTGGGTAAGCTGAGGGAAATGTCAATAACTTCTGTTCTAGTGGAGGGCGGAGGGACGCTATTCGGCTCGATCATAAGGGAGGGGCTGGCTGACAAATTCTATATATTCCTTGCCCCAAAGATCTTGGGCGGCGATAATGGTGTCCCGTTCACGAGAGGGGCTGGATGTGATATAATAGAAAATTGCCTGACCTTAAGGGTTTCCATGGTCAGGAGATTTGATGATGATATTATGATTGAGGCCTATCCTAGAAGAAGTTAGTAAGTGCCTAAAATGAACTAAAGTGCCTAAAGTTGGCGGTATCTCGCCCCCTAACGCATAACGTATAACTTTAGGCACTTTATCAGCCTGAGGCTGATTTAGCGCACTTTAAACTTTAGGCACTTCAAATGTTTACTGGTATAGTTGAGGGAACTGGGGAGGTAAGAGGCATCCGGCCATTGGGTTCAGAGGCCACATCTATCATAAGAGTCCCTGCCTTGTTTTCTGATTGCCGTCCGGGAGATAGCCTTGCGGTTGATGGGGTCTGCTTGACCATAACCAGCGTAAGAGGAGATCTGTTTACTCTGGATATTTCAGCCGAGACCCTTAAGAGAAGCACACTGGGCAAGATAAGACAGGGAGAGATGGTAAATCTTGAACGGGCACTGAGATTGTCTGACCGATTAGGTGGACATCTTGTTAGCGGTCATGTGGATGGTACTGGAATAATTCAAAGGATTGAAAAGTCGGAGAGATCATGGACTATTCAAATCCGTATCGATGAGTCCTTAAGCAGGTATTTGATAGAGCGGGGCTCCATTGCCGTAGATGGAATTAGCCTGACCATCAGCAAATGCACGGGAGACTCCTTGGATGTTACTATTATACCCCAGACAGCAAGTGTAACCACAATCGCAAGGAAAAGGGTTGGCGACATGGTGAATATCGAGATCGATCTGATTTCCAAATATATAGAGAGGTTTCTTATCCATGATGGAGCAGCCATATCCAAAGAAACGTCCTTGAGGATTAATAGAGATATGTTGATCAGGTATGGATTTGGAGGGCGTAATGGGGATTTCTGACGTAGAGGGCGCACTTGAAGATTTAAGACAGGGTAAGATAATTATCCTCGTTGATGATGAAGACAGGGAAAACGAGGGCGATTTGACCATGGCCGCTGAGAAGGTCACCCCTGAGGCTATTAACTTTATGGCTAAATATGGAAGGGGCCTGGTTTGCTTATCCCTCCATCCAGATATAGTTGAGAGACTAGGTCTCCCACTGATGGTTCAAAACAATCGGTCTCGTTTTCAGACAGCCTTTACTGTTTCTATAGAGGCAAAGGACGGGGTGACTACCGGTATATCCGCTGCTGATAGGGCACATACTATCCTTACAGCTGTGGCCGATGGTGCCTCTCCCGATCACCTGGTTCAGCCAGGGCATGTTTTTCCCTTAAGGGCTAGGAGGGGGGGAGTACTTTTCAGGGCCGGGCAGACCGAGGGTTCTGTTGATCTAGCCAGGCTCGCCGGTCTGAAGCCAGCAGGCGTTATCTGTGAGATAATGAATGAGGATGGCTCCATGGCCAGAAGACCTGACCTTGATGGATTTGCCAAAAAACATAGTCTTAGAGTAGTTACCATTGCCGATGCTATTGCCTACCGTATGAGAAATGAGTCGTTTGTCCATAAGGAGGCAGAAACGGTTTTGCCAACCCCATGTGGTGAATTCAGGGCAATAGCATTTAGCAATGAGCTCGATAACAGTGAGCATCTGGCCTTGGTGAAGGGTGAGATTGATCCTGAGAAGGATATTCTGGTCAGGGTCCATTCTGAATGCTTAACGGGGGACGTGTTTGGTTCTTATAGATGTGATTGTGGAGATCAATTGAATAGGGCCCTTAAAATGATCGATCAGGAGGGAATTGGGGTTGTCATCTATCTAAGGCAGGAAGGTAGGGGAATAGGTTTTGCCAATAAGCTTAAGGCCTATGCATTGCAGGATAAGGGGTTGGATACCGTGGAGGCAAATAAAAGGCTCGGTTTTAAGCCTGACTTGAGGGATTACGGGGTCGGTGCCCAGATTCTTGTTGCCTTAGGTGTTAGAAGGATGAAGATAATGACCAACAATCCCAAGAAGATAGTCGGTCTCGAAGGTTATGGCTTGACGGTTACAGGCAGGATACCTATTGAAATTGCTCCAAGACCCGAAAATGCGCACTATCTTATAACCAAATGCGAAAAGCTAGGACATATCATGAAAATCAATACTTAGGTTTACCCTGTTAGAGTGCCCCGCTTGCCCCGTTAAATAGGTTGGCTAAAGGGACAGGCCCGATTCAAGGCACATTTAACGGGGTGCAAAAGCACAGGGATCGTATCCAGAATATGATTCCTCTGTTTCAGACGGGGTACAGTGTCTAGCATGAAATCTAACAAGGTTTATGAGGAGGTGCTTATGCCCAGGGTTATTGAGGGAGAGATTTCAGGCAAGGGAATTACCTTTGCAATTGTCGTCAGCCGTTTTAATGATTTTATAGGCCAGCGATTATTGGATGGGGCCCTAGATGCCCTCAAGAGGCATGGGGCATCCGATGACCGGATAAACATCTTTAAGGTGCCCGGTGCCTTTGAAATCCCTGCGATGGCAAGGAGATTGTCCTCGGATAGTAAATTTGACTGTGTGATCTGTCTGGGGGCTGTAATCAGGGGTTCTACCCCGCACTTTGAACATATTAGCACCCAGGCAGTAAGAGGGATAGCCTCTGTTGCACTTGAAAGCCGGATCCCGGTTTCATTCGGAGTGTTAACCTGTGATACATTAGAGCAGGCGATAGAAAGGGCTGGGGCAAAGAGCGGAAATAAGGGTTGGGATGCGGCTGTATCAGCTATGGAAATGGTCAATCTGTTTAAGGTCCTCGAGCAGGATATACCTTAACATAGAGGACAAAGACACCTGTCGGGCTCTATGAGAATAGCATGGGAAAGAGAAGGCGCTCGAGGGAGCTGGCAATAAAGGTTCTTTTTCATCTGGAGTTTTCAAAGGATGATCCTGCTGAGGCCTTTGATTTAATCTGCAACGACTTTGGGGCCCCTGAAGGGGTTAAGCCCTTCTCTAAGGAACTTGTTTTGGGGGTTTGTGCCTATCTCAAAGAGCTAGATGGTCTGATTGGCGAGACCTCCGAGAACTGGCGATTGGAAAGGATAGCAAAGGTTGACCGTTCTATTTTGAGATTGGCTGTATATGAGCTCTTACACAGGGATGATATTCCACCCAAGGTCTCTATTAATGAGGCGGTGGATTTGGGAAAAAAATTCGGCACTGAGGAATCAGGCGGGTTTATTAACGGCATATTGGATAAGATTTATGGTGCCTTGATAAGTGATAACAGATCCTTGAATATTTGACCCCTGCCTTATTGCAATCCAAGGATGAGATTGGATTTAAGACTGACTCACAGATACTTGGATCAACTATGGTGTCCGGCCGTAGTTGTCTTCCTATTTGAAGGTGATTCCCTGCTTACAGGATACCTTTCCAGGCTCAATGAAAAGCTAGCCGGCTCTTTAATGCCTCTAATAGACAGGCATTTCCTTACAGGCAAACAAAACGAACTCTTGCTCATTGCCTCTCAAGAAAGGATCAAGGCCGATAAGTTGTTGTTTGTTGGTTTAGGGCCGCTCAGCAGTTATTCATCCGAGAACCTATCCTATGTTATGAGGAGAGTATCATCAACCCTTGAGGGACTTAAATTAAGTGAATTTGGGATCATGGTTCCCTGGGGCAAAGAGATTAAAACAGATTACCTGGAATTGATAAAGTCTATTATAGGTAATCTCATTGATTACTATTTTATGAGCAAAGGTTATGCGGTTGATTTTTCATTAAAGGTTATCCTTTCCATCGAGGAGCAGTATTTTGCTGACTTGCAATCCTTTGAACAAGACTTAAGGACATATCTCAATCCTATTATTGATTACTCTATACTAACTGATACCAGTAGAGGTTACGTAGATGAAGAAGTATGACCCTCAAGCAGTAGAGGTCAGGTGGCAGTCGTTCTGGGAAGAGGAAGGTTACTTTGAGGTAACTGAAGATAAGACAAGGAAGAAGTACTATTTGCTTGAGATGTTTCCATATCCCTCTGGCAAGATACATATGGGGCACGTCAGGAATTATGCTATTGGAGATGTAGTTGCAAGATACAAGTGGATGAGGGGATTTAATGTCCTTCATCCCATGGGTTGGGATGCCTTTGGTATGCCAGCGGAGAATGCTGCTATTGAGAATAATACACACCCGGCCAAATGGACATACGAGAACATAGATTACATGAGAGCCCAGTTACAGAGGATGGGGTTTAGCTATGATTGGGATCGGGAGTTGGCTACCTGTAGGCCTGAATATTATCGCTGGGAGCAACTTGTCTTTCTCAAGATGTTTAACGAAGGCCTGGCCTACAGAAAGAAGACCTATGTCAACTGGTGTGGGCTGTGTCAGACGGTATTGGCCAATGAGCAGGTTGTTGATGGATGCTGCTGGAGACATCTGGATCAAGAGGTTGTCTTGAAGGAAATGGATAGCTGGTTTCTCAAAATTACGGATTATGCCAAGGAATTGCTTGAGTACTGCGATAAGCTTCCGGGTTGGCCGGAGAAGGTCCTTACCATGCAGAGAAACTGGATAGGTGAGAGCCATGGAGCCATTATAAGGTTTCCGGTAATTGATTCAGATCACGTTATCGAGGTCTTTACAACCAGACAGGACACGGTTTTTGGTGCGACCTTTCTTTGCTTTGCCCCAGAGCATCCGCTTGTCCATGAATTAACAGAGGGCAGTGATAGGGCAAAAGAGGTGGCGGAATTTGTTGAAAGAACCCTTAAGGTAGAGGCCTTTCTGAGGACAGCTGATTTTACGGTCAAAGAAGGGGTATTTACGGGGAGATATTGCCTGAATCCTGCAACAGAAGAGGAGATTCCCATCTATGTAGCCAATTTTGTCCTCTATGAGTATGGAACAGGTGCGATTATGGCAGTCCCCACCCATGACCAAAGGGACTTTGAATTTGCCAAGAAGTATGGTTTGTCCCTCAGGGTTGTCATAAAACCCGAGGATAGGGATCTGACCGAGGAAGAGATGGCTGAGGCCTATGTTGATGAAGGCGTTTTAGTCAACTCCGGCCAATTCAATGGAACGCGAAATATGGAGGCCCTGGATAAGATCGCTGATTATCTGGAGTCAAAGGGGATGGGCCATAAAACGGTAAATTTCCGCCTCAAGGACTGGGGAATCAGCAGACAGAGATACTGGGGTGCGCCTATACCTATACTTTATTGTGCGAAGTGCGGCGTAGGCCCAGTTCCTGAGGATCAACTTCCAGTGTTGCTCCCCCTTGATCTCGATCTGAAAGAGGGGGGGAGATCACCGCTTCCACATGAGGCCTCTTTTTATGAAACGAAATGCCCTCATTGCGGTGGACCTGCAACAAGGGAGACGGATACCATGGATACCTTTGTTGAATCATCATGGTACTTTGACAGATTTACCTCTCCCAGGTATGAGAATGGCCCGTTTGATACGGAAAAGATTGCGTATTGGATGCCGGTGGATCAATACATAGGCGGTATTGAGCATGCCATAATGCATCTCCTCTATTCCCGTTTTTACACAAAGGTCCTCAGGGATATGGGATATCTTGAGGTAGATGAGCCTTTTACCAATCTTCTGACCCAGGGAATGGTATGCAAAGAGACCTTTAGATGCCGTCAACATGGCTATCTTTTTCCTGAGGAGGTAAAAGAGGGCAGATGTATGCAGTGCGGTAAAGGGATAGAGACCGGAAGTTCCGTCAAGATGTCCAAATCCACAAAAAATATCGTTGATCCCCAGAAGCTTATTGATCGATATGGTGCAGACACCGTCAGGATGTTCTGTTTATTTGCATCCCCTCCTGAGAGGGATCTTGAATGGAGCGATGAGGGAGTAGAGGGTGCCTGGAGATTTTTAAACAGGGTATGGCGTCTGGTTACCGAAAACAGGGAGCACCTGTCCAATGCTAAGCCCTATGATGGTATCCTACCCCTTTCACCTGATTTGAAGGATATCCATCGCAAGACACACCAGACGATAAAAAAGGTGACAGACGATATAGAAGATAGGTTCCATTTCAATACCGCCATCAGTGCAATTATGGAACTCTTGAACAAGATAAATCAGTTTCTCAATAATAGCGCGGAGATCTCTGAGGTTGCCTGGTCTGCAATAAAAGAGGCGGTGGACACCATGGTAATACTCTTGCATCCTGTAGTTCCACATATTACAGACGAGCTGTGGGAGATGCTTGGTCACCCACAGGGCCTGACAACTGTTTCATGGCCAACCTACAGGGAGGAAGCCCTTGAAGAAGAAAGCCGCTTAGTTGTTATTCAGGTAAACGGTAAGGTGAGGAGCAGGATGGAGATACCTGTCTCATTGGCTGAAAAGGAGATTCAGGATCAGGCCTTGAGAGATAAAAGAGTTCAGAGTTTTATTGGTGACAAGGAAGTAAAGAGGGTAATCGTTGTTCAGAAAAAACTGGTGAATGTGGTGGTGTGACTCAAAGGTCGGTTTTGCTGTTAGCTCAGAGGCCTTGACAAATCGGTATAGCCAACGCAGGGCATTTATATCGATTGCCCGCGACCTTGCCAAGGGCATATTCGAAGACCAAGGAAAGGTTTTAATGCAAGATTTAACCGCGGAGAATATCTTGATCTCTTTAGACAAGGGGGTTGCCGCACCCTTTTATCTCTTTTATGGTCCCGAAGAGTTCCGGATTGAATTGACCCTTGATAGGATCAAGGAAGATCTAATACCTGAATCAGTAAAGGCGTTTAATTCGGAGAGCCTTTATGCAGGGGAGGTTTCCCCTCAAGAGATACTCAACAGGGCCCGTCTTCTTCCCTTTATGTCTCCTCGCAGATTGATCATAGTCAAGGGAACTGAGAATTTCACTAAACGAGACCTCGATGTTTTTGTTCCCTATCTGGACAGTCCAGTTGATTCTACCTGTGTTATCTGGGTATCAGGTAAGGCAGATTTGACCGCTCTCTTTTATAAGAGGCTTAAGGAACTTGGCAGGGCAGTAAATTTCAAAAATCTATCCGAGCGGCAGGCGTATAGCTGGATCCAGAAGAGGGCAAAGGAGTTGGCCTTGAGTATGGATAGAGATGTATGTGCCTTTCTTTACCAGATGGTTGGCGGCAGCTTAAGAGATCTCTTTCACGAGGTATTGAAACTTTCCCTGAGGCATCCCAATTCCCGGATCGGAGTAGAACAGATAAAGGAACTGGCTATATTTAGTAGGCTCTTTACTGTTTTCAATCTGGTAGACTATGTTTCTAAGAGGGAAGCCCCCCATGCCATAGCAGCCCTCGGCAGGCTTTTTGACACAGAGGGGCGAGACCCAAAGGCTGTCTTGGGGATCTTAGGGATGTTGGCCAGACAGGTCAGATTAATCCTGAAGACCAAGTCAGGACTTAAAAGAGGAGGGGGAAAGAGGGGAGCCGTGGATAGACTGAGACCCTTGCCCAATTTTGTGATCGAGAAGTGTATTGCCCAGGAAAAGCACTGGCAGGAGCGTGAGCTCGAAGAGGCCTTACATTACATATATGATGCAGATGGGTTAATCAAGGCTGGCTCGAAGGGCGATCTTGTTTTGGAGGGGTTGGTTTTTCATCTCTGCTTCCCTCCGAACCTGTGTTAGCAAGTTTGTTTACCTGGCGGGCTAGCCTGGAGATCTTCCTGCTCGCGGTGTTTTTGTGGATAGCACCTTTGGATTGAGTCTTTTGGAGAACGGAAACAGCCTTGTTGAGCGATAGCCTTGCATCTTCGATCCCTTTGTTTGCTGTGGCCAGTCTTACCTCTTTGATCGCGCTTTTGGCCCTGGTTTTATATGCCATATTCCTTAATCTCTGTGCCTTGCTTTGTCTGTCCCTTTTGATAGCAGATTTATGAGTCGCCACGTTTTTACCTCCTAAGTGTTCGAGATCGGTGTCCTCTTTATCGCTGGAAAAGTAAGCCCCGTCGGAAACTTGAAACGGCGCCTTCGGCCCCGCTCAAAATCATTGGTTCTTTTGCCAGGCCTCTTTTCCCGGCAGGATAAACTAATCCTGAAAGTGAGTCAAGATTTATTATGAACGAAAATGAGCTTGTTACCAGGGCGGCTGGCATTGTTGGTATTTTTACCTTCTTGAGCAGGATCCTGGGATTAGCAAGAGACATCCTTATCGCCAATTTCTTCGGCTCCGGTATGACAGCAGATGCATTTTTTGTTGCCTTCCGGATCCCTAATCTCTTAAGGAGGATCTTTGCAGAGGGTTCGTTTTCCGTGGCCTTTATCCCGGTCTTTACAGAATACCTACAGAACAGGTCAAAGGAAGAGGCCTTTGTATTGGCAAGGATTGTTTTAACTTTTTTGGCTCTTATTTTGACAGTTATTACCATTCTCGGCATTACTTTTTCCCCATTGATTGTAAGGGTTATCGCCCCTGGCTTCGGAGGTATAGGCGAGAAATATGCCCTCACGGTTCTTTTAACCAGGATCATGTTTCCCTACATATTCCTGGTTAGCGTGCTTGCCCTTTTTATGGGCATCCTTAATTCCCTAAGGCATTTTGCAGCACCTGCCTTGGCCCCTGTGTTTCTAAATCTGTCCATGATTGCTGCCCTTCTTTTCCTGTCCCCCCACGTGAAAGTCCCTACAGTGGGTCTGGCCATCGGGGTAATAGGGGGAGGAATTCTACAATTGGCATTGCAGATCCCTTTCTTGATGGATAAGGCTCTATCTCTTGTGCCGAAATGGAATCCTGGGCACGCGGCCTTAAGGAAGATTGGTGTGCTCATGGTTCCAACTCTTTTTGGTTCGGCTATCTATCAAATAAATCAATTAGTAGGGACACTGCTGGCGTCCCTTCTCAGCGAGGGTAGCGTCTCCTATCTCTATTATGCTGACAGACTCGTTCAATTTCCCCTTGGTGTTTTTGCCATAGCGATCAGCACAGCTGTTTTGCCATCTCTTTCAAGGGAGGCGGCGGACGGGGACCTTGTCAGGCTGAAGGAGACACTCTCTCATGCCCTGAGACTCACTATGTTTATCACCATACCTGCGATGATAGGACTGATTGTTCTGAGGCAGCCAATCATCACAGTCTTATTTCAAAGGGGGGCATTTGACTCGTTTACCACCGTAATGACCGCCCAGGCCCTTCTCTTTTATTCCCTGGGGCTCTGGGCATTTGCCGCTCTGAGGGTCTTTGTTTCCGCTTTCTACTCCCTGCAAGATACCAAAACGCCAGTTAAGGTGGCTGTGGTGGCTATGCTTGCAAATATAGGCTTATCCCTTACCTTAATGGGTCCTCTGAAGCACGGAGGTTTGGCCCTGGCCCTTTCCCTTGCCTCTACTTTGCAGCTCTGCATGCTTATCCTTTTCTTACGGAAAAGGCTGGGAGGCATTGAGGGGAGGTTGGTAATAGGTTCAATGGGGAGGTCTTTCTTTTCCTCTCTTATTATGGGTGGCTGTATCTACTTGCTCAGTTTAAAGATTTTCGTCAGCGATTTTACACAGAGCGTTTTTGGACTGACAACAGGGCTTTCGGCAACAATAGCGGCGGGAATCATAATATATGTCGTCTCAGCAAAGGTCTTAGGAAGCGAAGAACTGTCAGCCGTTACAAGGGCACTAAAGGTATCTCATAGGAAAAACCTTTAGCGCTTCTAAATGCAACCCATTGTTTCTGAGCGAAAATTGGCTGGGAGCAGTGGGGTACCCATCGAGGTGAGCAGGAAGGGGAAAGCCCCACCTTTAGAGTGG
>DAOVGH010000010.1 GCA_030672485.1 Desulfobacterales bacterium
CGTCCCTGATAGTCGAAGGTGTTGCCGTTGCTGTTCCCAGCCGGGTACCGAAACCAGCGGGAGACATGACCATCCTCCTCAATCCATCGGAGCTGCTCATTTCTGGGTATGTCGCTCCAGATCAAATAGCGGCCCACCCCATTCCATGCCGGGCCTTCCGCCCAAAGCGTACCTTTGTACAGCCTCAGGATACCTGTCGTAGCGGCCTTGTATTTGAACCGGGGATCGAGCCCGATGACGTCCGGATCCGGGTAGCGTACGGGTTTCGCATACGGGCCGAAATTACGGGCAAATGCCTCCGGCGCCATGGCGCAGACGGCCGCAATGGCACCGGCGGTCTTCAAGAAAGATCGTCGAGACACCAACATGTTATCTTGTTGGCTCGTATCTTCTTTTTTCTTCATGGATATACCCCCCTTTCTTTTTTCTTTAAGTTTTCTTCCCGCACTTGGCGGTACCCTCGGGACGAATATTTACCCTCCCAACAGGACGGAAAATGGCCTATTGGGAGCACGGCATGCACATTTTAAGGTGTTTTTCCATTGGATAACCTCCTGAATAAAGATTAAATGATTGAAGGGCGAATCTTTGATTGATAAAACAACAAAAAACTCGTCAAGTCAAGAAAAATCGCTTCTTAAAGCGGACATATGTGCGAGTTTCTCCATATTAGGGTCACATCTTAAGAATTAATTATTCACATCTCCAATATCCTTATTTACCAAATCCCTGCCAATAATCACTAACCGTAATAATAGGATAGATGCAATGGCAAAGCCCTTACGCGTAGAGTATCCCGGGGCGTATTACCATGTAATAAACCGGGGAAATGCTGGAGAAAAGATCTTTCTCAGAAAAAGAGACAAAGAGAAATTCCTCGAACGAATGGAGGGGACGGTCAGGATATTATGCATTTCTTGATTTGCCCAGGCTTAGTGCTTCGATTGGCAAATACAGTGACGTATTTTAGCGAGTTAGCTCGGAGGAATTGCTCACTCCATTTGGCCCAAGGGTTCGGCCGAGCTCCCTTCGGTCTAAGCTCAGGGTCGAAGACACGTCGAGGGCTCATGGTCGAGGGTACCACTAAGTCCTGAGTATATAAGTTCGTAGTCGAGCTTATGAATCGAAGGACTTAGTTCGTTATTCAGTGCAAGTATTTCTCCACGCTGCACCTTCCTGAAAAATCTTTTGACATTTTCATCAAAATGAATTATTTATTTTCAATAATTCAAATTCATGAAAAGGAAGCTCATGTCCAATCCATTCACATTACGGGTTATTCCTCCAGGCTCTCCCTTCTGCAACCGTACCCGTGAGCTCGAAGAACTTTCCAGCCATGTACGCAATAAAGCAAATGTGGTTTTGTTTTCCCCTCGCAGATACGGAAAAACATCCCTAGTGAAAAGACTGCAGACCGATCTCGAACGAGATGGTTTTTTCACCATTTATGGGGATTTTTTCATGGTCACGTCGGTGAATGATGTTGCTGAAAGGATCGCTAAGAGTGTCTATACTGTTCTGCATCAACGGGAATCACTCTTGGAGAAGGGTGTGAGATATCTCAAAACATTCAGAACGTTTCGGCCGGTGTTCAAACCATCAGCAGATGGTGGGTTGAGTATAACTGTGGAGCCTGTATCGCCAAACCTGTCAGGCATGGATCTACTTGATAAGGTCCTGGAAGAACTTGGGGAATTTATCCACAGTCAATCGTCTGCCGGAACCCATGTTGCTTTCGACGAATTCCAAGAGATTACCGAGCTTAAAAAGTCTCCAGTCGAAGGAGTGCTCAGAAAACATATTCAGGAACATCAAGCCTCCTACTTTTTTATAGGCAGCCGGCGCAGAGTTCTTCTGGATATTTTTAACCAAAGGGCCAGACCTTTTTATCAAAGCGCCATTATGTATCCTCTTAGCCGATTACCTCATGATGAACTGGCCTCTTTTCTAGTCGATCAGTTTAAAATGGGAGGGAAAAAGTGCGGAACAAGGATTGCCGAAAAGATTTCTGACAAGGTCTTTCAGTATCCCTATTACGCTCAGGTATTGGCGTATAACGTATATGAAGTCTCCGGAAAAACTGTAAATGAAGGCGATATTGAAGAGGGCTTTGAGAAACTCCTGGCATCTGAAAGATACGGCTATGAAGGGATTGTTCAAGGATTAACTGGACCTCAAGTTGCATTATTGCGTGCCCTGGCAACAGACCCAACCTCAAAGATCCTATCAACCGAATATATGACACGCCATAATCTTTCCATAGGCGGCATCCAGTATGCCCGAAAAAAACTTGAGGAGCTAGGGCTCATTGAGCAACACAGAAATGTCTGGCGTATTGTAGACCCGGTATTTGGTACCTGGCTTGCAACTTACTGAACATCAGGGTCACATCTTAAGAATTAATTATTGACATCTCCAATACCCTTATTTAACATATCCCTGCCAATAAATCACTAACCGTAATAATGGGATAGATGCAATGGCAAGGCCCTTACGCGTACAGTATCCCGGGGCGTATTACCATGTAATAAACGGGGGAAATGCCGGGGAAAAGATCTTTCTCAGAAGAAGAGACAAAGAGAAATTCCTCGAATACCTCGAAAAAGCCACAGAGCGCTTTTCTATAATCATCCACATCTACTGCATTATGAGCAACCACTACCATCTATTAATAGAAACTCCTCAGCCCAACCTGAGCAGTGCCATCCAATGGCTCAACGTTAGTTATGCGGCTTACTACAACAAAAAACACCAAAGAAGCGGACATCTATTTCAGGGAAGATTCAGGGCCATATTGATAGATGCTGATGAATACCTAAAACATCTCTCCCGTTATATCCACCTCAATCCGGTCCGTGCAAGAATAGTAACTAAACCGGAGGAATATCCATGGAGCAGTTACCCTGCTTTTTCAGGAAAGATAAAGACACCTGATTGGCTGGAGACTAAATGGTTATTGGGCTGTTTTGGGAATAAGAGAAAAGAAGCGATCAAAAGCTATAAGGACTTTGTAGAGGAAGTTGAGATCGAGACCCTTGAAAACCCCAATAAAAATCTAATTGGAGGGTTCATTCTAGGAAGTACAGATTTCGTCAACTGGGTAAAAGACATCTTCCTATCTCAACGGAAAGATGAAAAAGAGATCCCCCAGCTCAAGAAACTAAAACCCAGAGCCTCCCTTAATGCAATTCTTCAGGCCATCTGTAATGAGTTAGGCTGTGTGGAAAAACAGATACGGGAAAGAGGTCACAAGGGGAACAAAGCCCGGGATATTGCAATCTATCTTTCACGAGACTATAGCGGAGCGCCGTGTAAAGATCTTGGTGAGTTTTTTGGCGGGGTATCAGGTGCTGCAATCACCATGAGATACAACGAGGTCAGCAAAGAGATACCCAGGAATAAAAAGCTGAGAGGTATGGTAAACAACATCAAGAAACAACTTCTTAATTTTTAAGATGTGACCCTCTTTTTCCTGACCGCTTTGAAGAGTTAAATCTTTCTTGCAGCTTGCATTTTTTGAAACCATTTTTATAAATCTTGAAAAAAGTGATATAATACTTCCTTAATTATAAAAAATATCTTATCCTCTATTGTGATTATTTATTAGAATATATTTCGCTTTTTAGGATATGCTTGCAACTGTCTATAGCAGTTCTGTGATAGGCATAGACGCCTACATAGTGGAGGTTGAGGTGGATATCTCCAGAGGTCTACCATCATTTTCCACCGTAGGCCTGCCAGAAGGAGCGGTCAGGGAAAGTAAAGACAGGGTGAAGGCGGCCCTCAAGAACTCTGGCTACCATTTTCCTACTGACCGAATTACTGTTAACCTTGCACCTGCCGATGTAAAAAAGGAAGGCAGTGGCTTCGATCTTCCCATAGGTATTGGTATCCTCGCGGCAACCGGGCTTATTCCCCATTCAGCATTGACCGGTCAGCTCATTATTGGTGAGCTATCCTTGGACGGCAGTATAAGGCCCATAAAAGGGGCCCTGTCTATGGCCATCATGGCAAGGGAACTCGGTCTGAAAGGAATCTATCTTCCCTCGGGGAATGCCATGGAGGCAGGTGTAGTAGAGGAAATAGATGTTTATCCAAGTGATGCGCTTTCTCAGCTGGTTCAGTCCCTGAATGGCATAGAATACATAAGCCCAATTAAGGTAGACAGAGACCCTATGGTCACTCAACAGGATTGCGACATGGACTTTAGTGATGTCTGTGGCCAGGAGAACGTGAAAAGGGCTTTAGAGATTGCCGCAGCAGGTGGTCATAACCTGCTGATGATCGGCCCCCCGGGTGCTGGAAAGACCATGCTTGCCCAACGGCTCTCCACTGTCTTGCCGAACCTGACCTTTGAGGAATCCCTGGAGACGTCCAAGGTTTACAGTGTCATGGGCCTCATGCCTAGAAGCCAGGGCCTGATTAAGGCCAGACCCTTCAGGGCACCTCACCACACTGTGTCCGACGCCGGCCTGATAGGCGGAGGACAGACACCCAAACCTGGAGAGGTCAGCCTGGCCCATAATGGCGTCCTTTTTTTGGATGAAATGCCGGAGTTTAAAAAGAATGTCCTCGAGGTGCTCAGGCAACCAATGGAAAGCGGCACCGTTACCATATCGAGGGCGAGCTCGACAGTAACCTATCCGGCGAGCTTCATTCTCGTTGGGGCCATGAATCCATGTCCGTGTGGCTTCTTCGGCGACACAAAGCGGGAGTGTACCTGTTCATACCGGGAGATGCGGAGATACAGGGCAAGGATATCGGGGCCCCTTATGGATCGGATCGATATCCACATAGATGTGCCCTCCGTGCCCTTCAAAGATCTAGCAGGGGTTGGCCAAGGCCAGTCTTCTGCTGATATTCGGCAGAGGGTTATGGCTGCAAGGGAGATCCAAGAGAAGAGGTTACATAAGACAAAGATCCATACCAACGCCATGATGAACAGCAGGCAGATAAGGAGATTTTGTCAGATAGATGAAAAATCCAACGCCCTTTTGGAGATGGCCATGGAGAAATTTGGGCTGAGTGCACGAGCCCTTTCACGGATTCTTAAAATTTCCAGAACCATAGCAGACCTTACCGGATCCGAGGACATTGAGCAGGCCCATATAGCCGAGGCAATACAATATAGGTCCCTTGACAGGAAGTTGATTGTATGAGGAACTTCATCAAAATAACGCTCTTCGTTTTTCTTGTTATCCTTTTTTTGGTTGGGGTAACGGGTATTGGCTTGTGGTATTTGTGGTCAAGTAACCTTCCATACATAGGCTCTCTTAGGGATTATAATCCCCCGGTCATCACGGAAGTTCTTGCTGATGATGGTCAGGTTATCGGCCAGTTCTGGGATGAAAGGAGGATCCTGGTACCACTGGAGGAGATCTCCACTCATACCGTTAATGCCTTTATTGCCGCAGAGGACGACCGATTCTTTCAGCACAGGGGTATCGACCTTTCAAGTATCGTGAGGGCACTTTTCAAGAATATTAAGGCGCGCAGGATTGAACAGGGAGGAAGCACGATCACCCAGCAGGTAACCAAATCGCTTCTTCTCAAGAACCCCGCGAGGACTTACAAAAGGAAGGTCAGGGAGGCACTGCTATCCGTTCAAATTGAAAGGGAATTCTCCAAAGAGGAGATTCTCTACCTTTATCTGAATCAAATATACCTGGGTCATAGGCTCTATGGTGCCGAGGTAGCCAGCCAGGTCTACTTTGGCAAAAAGGCCAGTGAATTAACGATCGCCGAGTCAGCCCTCCTGGCCGGTCTCGCCCAAGCCCCAAGCAGAGATTCCCCGATCAAACATCCTGACCGGGCCGAACTGAGACGGAGATACGTTTTAGAGAGGATGAGGGCTGAGGGGTTCATAGATGATAAGGCGTTTGAAGAGGCCTTGAAAAAGGAGTTGGAGATTCGGCCAAATAAAGGACAGCTCGCTAACATAGCCCCTTACTTCCTGGAACATGTTCGCCAGGCTGTCGAGCGAAAATACGGTCGCCATCTCCTTTATAATGGTGGGCTCAAGATCCACACCACTGTGGATCTACCAGTGCAGATAGCGGCAAAAAATGCCATTCAAAGGGGAATAGATGAGTTTGATAAGAGAGAGGGGTTCAGGGGCCCCGTAAGGAGGATCTCCCTTGATGATGAAGACGAGTTCAATCGACAGATGATGGAGACATTAGAGAGTAAGCCCTTGGAGATCGGGGTAATTACTGAAGGGATTGTTAAAAAGGTAGACAGCAGAAAGAAACATACCATTGTTCAGATCGGGGATCAACGTGGAGTGCTTCCCCTGTCAAATATGAAATGGGCGCGGAGGGTTGATCCGGAAAAGGCTTACTTTGAGGACAAGTTGAAAGATCCAGCCGATGTGTTAACACCGGGAGATATAATCATGGTAAAAATCACGGAAAAGGCGAAGGATTTTCCTGGCTGGATCCTATCATTAGAACAGATGCCTGAGGCACAGGCAGCCCTGGTCTGCTTGGATGCCAAAACAGGATATGTGAAGGCCTTGGTTGGTGGATTGGATTTTTCCAAAAGTCAGTTTAACAGGGCAACTCAGGCAAGGAGGCAACCTGGCTCCGCCTTCAAGGCTGTAATCTATGCAGCAGCCCTGGATAAGGGATTCACACCTTCCTCCATAATCATCGATGCACCTTTTATCTCCCCCATTGGTGAGGATGAGGAGGAAAGGCTATGGAAGCCGAGAAATTATAAGGAAAAATTTTATGGACGTACCCTCTTTAGGACTGGCCTGATACAATCACGAAATGTAATTACCATAAAGATTCTAAAGGAGATCGGTATTCGCCACGCGATTGACTATGCAAGGCGGATGGGGATAGAGTCTCCACTCAGTGCCGATCTATCTTTGGCCCTTGGCTCATCGGGGGTATCCCTTGTTGAATTGACGAGGGCATACTCGGTCTTTGCCAATGGCGGTATGCTGGTAGAACCCATATTTATTACTAAAATAGTTGATAGGAGCGGAAAGGTTCTCGAAGAAAACCATCCTTCATTTACCGAGGCAATCTCCCACGATACAGCCTATGTAATGACAGATCTTTTGAAGGCAGCGGTCAAGGAGGGTACAGGCTGGAGGGCGAAAGCGCTGAAAAGACCGGTGGCAGGCAAAACCGGTACCACTGACGAACTGAGGGATGCATGGTTTATCGGTTTTAACCCTTCCCTTGTTGTTGGCGTGTGGGTGGGTTATGATGACAGAAAACCGATGGGCAAAGGAGAAACTGGATCAAGGGCTGCTACCCCTCTTTGGCTTTACTTTGTGAGGGAGGTTCTCAAGGGAAAACCGAAAATCCCCTTTCAACATCCTGAGGATGTAGTTATCACCAAAATAGATGCCAAAACCGGCCTCTTGGCAAGCCCTTACTCAAAGAAAACCTGCTTTCAGGCATTCAAGAAAGGCACAGAGCCTACTGCCTATTCCCCAAAACCAGACCGCGGAAAACCTGGGGAATTCTTCCAGCTCGATATGGACTACTCCGGTAGTTCAAGGTAATCAGCATAATGCTTTCTGATCCCCAGATAGTCCTCCTCCAATGAACTGTTTGATCGAGCGTAGGTAGCGGATTTGTGTATTATGGAAGCAACCTCTTGCCTTGATATCTTGTCTCCCTCCATCTGTACTATCTTGCCTACTGTTCTACAACCTATGATAAATGGTATGATGCAGAACATCCTGATGGATCTTTCACGTAAAGGTAGCAATTTTATATACCTCAGGGTTGAGTCCAGATAGGTTACTATAAGAGGTACCATACCCCTTATTATTCCACGCCTCTGTTTCGTAGATAGGGTTTCGATCCTATCAAGTTCGATTTGATATCTTTCCGTTATAGTAAGCGGGATATAACACCAACCCCTCGCTATGTCCCTTTTATAATCCTTGATGATATTTATCAGCTG
>DAOVGH010000048.1 GCA_030672485.1 Desulfobacterales bacterium
TTATCCAGGGCCTTTCCTCCCCCTATAGCAACTGTGCTCAGTGGGTCATCTGTGATAATTATGGGCAGGCGTGTCTCCTCCCGCAGCAGGACATCGAGGTTTTTTAAAAGGGCCCCGCCTCCCGTTAAAACGATGCCTTTATCTACCACATCAGCAGAGAGCTCCGGTGGGGTCTGCTCCAAGACGATTCTCACTGTTTCAATAATGGTCTCTACCTGCTCGGATATGGCATTTCTGACCTCCTCTGAGTCTATGGTGAGTATCTTTGGTATGCCGGTCACAAGATCCCTGCCCTTAACCTCCATACA
The DNA here is from genome assembly GCA_030672485.1 of Desulfobacterales bacterium. Classification (GTDB taxonomy): domain Bacteria; phylum Desulfobacterota; class DSM-4660; order Desulfatiglandales; family B25-G16; genus JABXJZ01. Next base: position 309 of record DAOVGH010000048.1, read on the forward strand.
CTCTGGCTCATCTGTTGGGTAGGCATTGCCAACACCGACCTTGATGAGCTCCGCCGTCTGAAGGCCAATCAACAGGTTATACTTTCTCTTAATGTGCTGCAGGATGGCCTCATCCATCTTGTCCCCAGCCACCCGTACTGAACGTGAATAGACAACTCCTGCCAGGGAAATAACCGCCACCTCTGTGGTCCCTGCCCCTATATCAACGACTATATTGCTGGTGGGTTCAGTTATAGGTAAATCCGCGCCTATAGCCGCAGCCATCGGTTCCTCAATCAAAAAGACCTCCCTGGCCCCAGCGGATTCCGCAGACTCCCTGACTGCCCTCTTCTCAACCTGCGTTATGCCTGATGGAACAGCTATAATGATCCGGGGTCTGACCAGGGATCTTCTGTTATGAACCCTTCTGATAAAGTATCTGAGCATGGTCTCGGTAATATCAAAATCGGCAATGACCCCATCCTTCATGGGTCTGGTTGCCACAATATCCCCCGGTGTTCGGCCCAACATCATCTTTGCCTCTTTTCCTACGGCCAGTATCTTGTTTCCCCTGTGCCCCACCTTCTTCACCGCTACCACAGAGGGCTCATTCAAAACTATCCCTTTGCCCTTAACATAAACCAATGTATTGGCCGTGCCCAAGTCAATGGCGAGGTCATTAGAAAACAAACCAAGCAGGGGGTCTAATAACATTGGTGTCTCCTTTTGCAGAATTTTTATCTCCAGACATGACTTACCTTAATTACTTTAATTATTTTTCAAAGATTTATCAAATATAAAATGGGTATTCCCACCTTTTTTTGAGGCACTACGGGGAATTATGGTCTCGTTACTGCCTACCTCTTTCACCTCTTTTATCTTGACAACCCAAGTACGCTGTGATTAAAGGGATTCATTCTTAATCGAAAGAGAGATCTAATTTATGAAACGAACATTTCAGCCAAGCAACAGAAAGAGATCTCGCGTCCATGGGTTTCGGGCCAGAATGAGTAGCAAGGCTGGTAGAAATGTGCTAAAGAGAAGGAGGGCAAAAGGCCGGAAGAGATTGGCTGTCTAGAATACTATACCCGGCAGTATTCTAAAAAGGTCACTGTTTTATCCCTCTTTTGGTGATAGACCTTGAAGATGGGATTTTTCACCTTTGAAAAAAGGGAAAGGATAACAAAAAGGAGGGAGTTCGTTAATCTCAATCTCCATGGAAAAAGGTGTTATGCGAGGAGTTTCGCTGTTATCTCGAAACAAAACGGGAGGGATATTACGAGATTAGGTATAAGTGTTGGTAAAAAAGTTGGTAATCCTGTAAAGAGAAACAGGATTAAGCGCATGATAAGGGAGTTCTTCAGGCATAGCAAGGGACAAATTCCAAAAGGATACGACATTATGATTGTTGCTTTAAAGAAAGGCGATGAATTCCCCTTTCTCAAGGTACAAGACGAGTTAGCAGATTTGATACTAAAAAATGATGCCCTTTTCTCTTAAGCCCCGAACCTGCATGATAGCCCTCATTAAACTCTATCAAATAATTGTGTCACCCCTTCTCCCAGCCTCGTGTCGTTTTGTGCCCACCTGTTCTACTTATGCCTGCCTTGCCATTAGTAAATACGGTATCATTAAAGGAGGCTCCCTCGCCCTAATCAGGATCCTTAAATGCCATCCCTTCCATCCCGGCGGCTATGATTCCCTCAAGTAAACACCTAGAGACCTTTCCATAACCTATCCCGCCCTGGCAGGCTATGCAAAAATCTCATCTATTTACATACCTTTGTAAAATCGCCCATGTATAGCCAGATTTTTTACCGTTTTGCTTGCCAATAGAGTAGCATAGGTTGATAATTCTAGCATTAGCTATTATAATTTCTGGTTTAAGGTAGGGATTTACTTATGGACAAAAGAACCTTGTTGGCTTTTGGCTTATCATTTCTCGTTTTCCTTGTCTGGGCCATTCTGTATGCCCCAAAGCCAAAAGACAGACCCGTTGACGAACATTCAACACCGAAAAAAGAGCAAGTCCAGGCCTCTTTAAAAGATAGAACAATGCCTTCGGGCCCAAAGCGGGACCTTATGTTGGAGGCAGGAACAAGTTCCAAAGATATCAGGGTCGACACAGAACTTTACACGGCTATCTTCTCTGGTTCCGGTCCACTAATTAAGGGTTTTAAATTAAAGAAATACCGATCCAAGGTTGAAAAAGACGCTCCTTTAAAGGAGTTAGTTCACGTTGGAAATAAAGATGGATATGGCTTCAATCTTGGATTCTCCGGGCAAAACATACCCAATGTTGCCTGGGCTACATATAGGGTAAATGACCAAGATATTACTGTGAGAGCAGGTGATGGGCCAAAGGACTTGATTTACGAGTACGAATCGCCCCAGGGAATAGAGATAAGAACAAGGTTCCTTTTTTACGCCGATACGTACAAAATTGACCTATCAGTAATGATAGACAATAAGTCCGAATACATAATTGATGATAATCTTTCACTAAATTTAGCCCGTTCGCCTCTAGAGACCAAAAAGAGCTACGGAGCATTCGAGGGTATGGCCCTTCTGCTCGATGACAAACTGAAAGAGGTCAAGGTTAAGAAATTAGAAGATAGGCTATTTTCTGGCCAGATAACCTGGATTGCCTATGAAGAACCGTATTTCATGACCGCATTGATCAATGAAAACGACTACAAAGCAACAGCAAAAAGCACAGTCCTGCCTGACGGCGAGATCAGAATATCTTATATAACTCCCTCGCTCAACCTCGGACAGGCCCAGAACACAACAGAGAACTTCAGCCTCTATCTAGGCCCCAGAGATCTCTATGTTCTAAAGGCCTTAGACAGAAAGCTCGAAAAGGCTATCAACTTTGGATGGTTTGACATTATCGCCAAACCGCTATTGGCCACCCTGCGTTTCTTCAACAAATATGTATCTAACTATGGCGTTTCAATTATCTTGCTTACAATCCTTATCAAGATACTCTTTTGGCCCCTTACCCATAAAAGCTATCAATCAATGAAGGAAATGAGGAGGCTTCAACCTATGATGGCCAAGATACGAGAAAAATATAAGGGAAATAAGCAAGAGATGAATAAACAGCTCATGAGCCTTTATAAAACATACAAGATCAATCCCATGGGGGGGTGCTTGCCCATGGTAATCCAGATCCCTGTGTTTTTCGCCCTTTTTCGAGTTTTACCGAATTCAATAGAGCTAAGGCATGCCCCTTTCGTTCTCTGGATCCAAGATCTGTCCGCACCTGACAGGCTTTTCTCGTTTCCCTTCCAGATTCCCTTTATGGCCCCCCCATACGGTATACCTGTACTAACGCTTATAATGGGGGCATCCATGTTTATCCAGCAAAAAATGACACCAACCACAGGGGATCCCGCCCAAGCCAAGATGATGATGCTGCTACCAATTGTGTTTACATTCCTGTTTATTAATTTTCCCTCTGGCTTGGTGCTTTACTGGTTGGTAAACAATATACTATCGATAGCTCAACAATACAGGATTAACAGGCAATCAAGTTAATTTTAGGAGGAAAGATTTTATGTCATCCATAGAAATAGAAGCCAAGACAACCCAAGAGGCTATTGAAAAGGCCTGTAGACATTTTCATCTAAGTGAGGGGGAACTCGACATAGAGGTCTTGGAAGACAGATCTACTGGTATCTTTGGTATAGTCGGAAACAAGAAGGCGAAAATTAGGGTAACACCTAAAAAAGATGACAGCATAGTGGTTGCCCAAGAAATACTCAAAAAGATAATTTCACTAATATCCGTAGATACCAAAATATCGGCAGAGAGAAAAGATGATGATATTATCCTCAATATCGTAGGAGATAACACTGGAATCCTAATCGGCCATAAGGGTAAGACCTTGGAGGCCTTAGAATTTATTGTCAATAAGGCAGTGAATAGGGCATGCGAAAAAAAGGTAAGGGTCATCGTGGACTCCGAGAATTACAGGAAAAGAAGGGAGGAATCCTTAAAGACGCTGGCATTTAACATGGGCGAAAAAGCTAAGAAGACACAAAAAACGGTCACCATAGATCCGATAAGTCCACGCGACAGAAGGATAGTTCACCTTGCCCTCAAAGAAGATCACCGGGTTTCAACAAAAAGTAACGGTGAGGGCCTCTTTAAAAGGGTCTTTATTATTCCCAATAAAGGGAACATTGATGAAAAATAGAATGGTTCGTTACCCGTTTCTTTTCTCGCCATGGATTATAAAGAGGAGACCATTGCTGCTATAGCCACACCAATAGGGGTAGGCGGTATAGGAATAATTAAGATCAGCGGAAATAATGCTGAAAATATCGTACGAAAAATCTTTAGATCAAAACAGCCCATCAAATCATTTGATAGTTTTCGCCTTTGCTTGGGCTATATCATCGATCCAAAATCAAAGCTCCCTCTGGATGAAGTTCTCCTATCTATAATGCGTGCCCCCTTCTCTTATACCAGGGAAGATGTGGTTGAAATTAATTCCCACAGCGGCCATACAGTCCTATCAAATATACTTCAAATAATCCTTCGGGCAGGCGCCAGATTGGCTAAACCTGGGGAATTCACCCTCAGGGCCTTCCTGAACGGTAGGATTGATTTAACCCAGGCCGAAGCAATCATAGACCTTATAAATGCCAAGAGTGATATGTCAGTGCGGTTGGCAGCCAGTCAGTTGGCTGGAGGGCTGGGGACACGAACTGAACAAATCAGAGGGGCACTTATTGAAATCCTTGCCAGAATAGAGGCTTCGATAGATTTTCCTGATGAAGAATCCACTGTAATAACCAGGTCAGACATAGCAGGCCAGATAAATAGAAAGATCCTGAAACCAATTAAAGGTCTTATAGGTGCTTACTCGCAAAGAAAGATATGGCATGAGGGGGTCTCTGTAGCGATAGTCGGCCGAGTCAATGTGGGCAAGTCTAGCATCCTAAACAGGTTCTTACAGGAAGAGAGGGCGATTGTTACACCTATCCCTGGCACAACTCGAGATATTCTCGAAGGTATGGTTAATATCGAGGGGCTTCCCTTAAGGCTGATAGACACTGCCGGTATACGGAAGGTCAAGGGAAAGGTTGAGAAAAAAGGGGTAGATTTGACAAGAACTCAACTCACTTTAGCTGATTTAATTCTTTTGGTCATTGACCGGAGTAGACCCCTCAATCAACACGATCTGAACCTGTTAAGTGAAGTCGATAAGAAAACTGCCATCGTGGTCATAAACAAGATTGACCTCCCGGCAAGATTAAGTGAGAAAAGGATCAACTCTACATTCAAGCACCTTCCAAAGATTAGTGTTTCAGCCCTTACGGGAGAGGGGTTCAAAAACCTTAATAAGGCGGTCTTTACTAAGGTTATGGATAAAAAAATAGGTGTATCTCCAACATCTATTGTTCCAAATCTAAGACACAAAACGGCATTGAATAAGGCTGCCACATTCTCGGAAAATGCCTCTACAAATATAATGAATGGCTTTCCATTGGAAACAGTAGCAGCAGATCTTTCTTGGGCAAAGGATGCCTTGGATGAAATAACGGGAAACAAAATCAGTGAAGAGATCCTTGATAACATCTTTAGTAGATTTTGTCTTGGCAAATAGGGACAATCTCGATTGGGCGGGCTTAATAAATCTATTGTAAAAAAGTGTTTAATGTTCTACACTTCCAAAGGAGAAAAGATTGACTGCTCCCATGTTTAACCCATATCATGACTCTTGCGATTTTGCTGACTACAGAGCGTGATTGTTAAGGAGGAGGGGAATATGGATTTTGAATTGTCCGAGGAACTCCAGATGCTCAGAGATACTGTGCGTGATTTTGTAGACGAGAAAATTGCTCCATTTGCCGATGAATGGGAAAAAAATCACCATTTCCCTTACGAAGAAGCCATTAAGCCAATGGCTGACCTAGGCTTCTTCGGCACGGTTATTCCTGAGGAATACGGAGGAAGCGGTATGGGTTGGCTGGCAGCCATTATACTGACCGAGGAAATAGCCCGTGGGTGCAGTGCACTGAGGGTTCAGATTAATATGCAGACAACGGGGAATGCCTTCACTATTTGCCAGTATGGCAGTGAGGAATTAAAAAGGAAATATGTCCCTAAGCTGGTGAGTGCCGAGTATATAGGGGCATTCGCAATGACCGAGCCCAACGCTGGATCTGATGTGCTATCACTTAACTCAACCGCTGAGGACAAGGGAGACCATTGGCTCCTAAACGGCACCAAGACATGGATCTCTAATGCGAGCGTTGCTGATGCGGTGGTCTATTACGCATACACCGATCGTTCTAAGGGAGCTAAGGGGCTCTCAGCCTTCGTAATAGAGCCAAAGAACTCTAATGGTGTTACCACAACGGAGTTGGATAAGATAGGTACACACGCCACGCCAACCGGTGAAATCATCTTAGATAACAGCAGAGTCCCTAAGGAAAATATTATAGGCAAGCCAGGGGACGGTGTGAAGATTCTTTTTAGCTCTCTTGGTAATTCCCGGCTTTCTTGTGCAGCTGGGGGCGTTGGTCTGGCACAAGCCTGTCTGGATGTGGTGACCAAATATGCGATGGAGCGACAGCAGTTCGGGCAGCCGATCGGAGCCTTCCAGATGAACCAGGACATGATTGCACAGATGGTTGCCGAGATCGAGGCTGCCAGACTGTCTTGTTACAAAGCAGCATGGCAGAAAGACCAAGGGATGTTGGGCAACAATATGGAGGTTGCTCAGGCTAAGTATCTGACCGGCGAGATAGCTTACAAGTGCTCCAGATACGCTATGAGTATCCTTGGTGCCTATGGTTATTCTACCGAGTATCCGGTGGCCCGTTACTACCGGGATGCCCCTCCTTACGCCATGGTGGAAGGATCACACAATATCTGCAAGTTTATCATTGCGCAAGACCAACTGGGCATTAGAAAGGCAAACAGATAAGATGGACAAGAGGTAATTATTAAAAATATTATTAAATCAATATATTAGGTATATTTTAAACAATCAACACTCTTATTATTATTATTAGTAATATTACTATATATAATCATTATCAGGATATTGGGGATAAAATGGAAATCAAAATCGACAGAGACACCCTCTTAAAGGGGATTTCACGTGTTCAGGGCATATTGGAAAAAAGAAGTCATATGCCTATATTATCGACAGTACTTCTAACCACTAAGGTGGATGAGCTTGAAATATCAGCAACAGACTTAGAAATCGGCTTTCAGAATTCTTATCCAGTTGAGATAATAAAGCCCGGTAGTATAACAATCTCCGGTAAAAGACTCTTCGATATTACAAGGGAGACAGACAGCAAAAACATCTATATATCAGAAAAAGAAAATAACTGGATCTATATCTCGGACAATAATGCCCACTATAACCTCTCTTCCCTTCCTGCCGATGAATTCCCCGTCCTAACAGAGCCTGAGGATACGGTAATGATAGAAATAGACAGTAAGGTATTAGCAGAGATGATTAACAAAACGATTTACTCGATAACCATGGAAGAGGCAGAATTCAAACTGTCAGGTGTCTTCATGGAAAGAATAAACAAGGACGGAGAGGATTTCCTGAGAATGGTCGGCACAGATGGCCACAGACTGTCGCTAATCAACAAGAGAGTTCCAGGTATCGAAAAAATAGAGATGAAGGATGGTGTTATGATTCCAAAAAAGGGTTTAATAGAGTTGAATAAACTTTCCCTGGAGAACGGGGGCATCCTCTTTGGGGTGAAACAAAACAACCTCGTGGCAAAACAACGAAAAGCGCTAATCATAATAAGATTGTTAGATACGAAATTTCCTGACTACAGGAACGTGGTCCCCGCACAGGAAGAAGCGAAGCAAAATACCGTAACTGTTAACAGAAGATCCTTACTCGAGGCTATGAAGAGGATGATGATAATCAGGGGTGACCAATATCAGACGGTAAAGATGAATATGGGGCTAGATTATCTTGAAATGGCATCTGTAAACCCCGATTTGGGCAATGTGGAGGAGAGGATAGAAATTAAATATGAAGGCAAACCAATGGGCATGGGCTTTAATCCGAAATATTTCATAGATACCCTTCAATCCATGCACAGTGATATAGTCTATTTGAACAGTAAAGATCAGACAAGCCCCTGTTTAATTACGGGAGATCAAGATGATGGTTTTCTCGGTTTAATCATGCCAATGAAGGTATAACTTATGACAACCGATAGGGAATATGCTGCCTCAAGTATAAAGGTTTTGAAAGATCTTACAGCGGTCAGGAAAAGACCTGCGATGTATGTTGGGAACACATCAACAGAAGGGCTTCACCATTTGTTATATGAGGTTGTAGATAATAGTGTGGATGAAGCATTAGTAGGTTACTGTGATAAGATAGATATCAGGATACTAAGCGATAACAGTATGATTGTAAAAGATAATGGAAGGGGAATACCGGTAGATATACATAAAACAGAAAAATTACCGGCCCTTGAGGTTGTAATGACCAAACTCCATGCAGGAGGTAAATTTGATGATAAAAGTTATAAAGTATCCGGAGGCTTACATGGTGTTGGTGTTTCGGTTGTAAATGCGCTCTCTGAGTATCTCGAGGTAGAGGTATATTTGAATGGCAATGTTTATCATCAGAGGTATGAGAGAGGTGTAACAGTTACCCCGTTAGAAGTAATAGGAAAGACAAAAAAGAGAGGAACGAGCATCCATTTTAGACCTGACGAGAAGATATTTGATAGTATAGATTTTAGTTTTGATATTATTTGCCAAAGGATGAGAGAGTTGACCTTTCTAAACACAGGGTTAAAGATAACTATTTGCGATGATAGGACAGAGAGGGAAAAAGAGTTTTTTTATGAAGGAGGCATAGTATCCTTTGTACAGTATTTAAATCAAAATCAGGATGTTATACATCCTAAACCTATCTACATACAGGGGGAGAAAAACGGTGTTACTATCGAAGTAGCATTTCAATATAGCCATTCTTATATCCAAAAGATATTCTCTTTCGCCAATAATATCAACACAAAGGAGGGTGGCAGCCATCTAAGTGGTTTTAAGGCAGCTTTAACAAGAAGTATAAATTCTTATCTCCAAACAAGTCAGCACAATAAACACATAAAACTCACCGGTGATGATGTACGGGAAGGGTTTACCGGGGTTATAAGTGTTAAGCTAAGAGAGGCACAATTTGAGGGTCAAACCAAAACCAGACTCGGGAACAGTGAAGTAAAGGGCTTGGTTGAAAACCTGGTAAATGAAAAGCTCACCATCCTCTTTGAGGAAAACCCATCTATAGTAAAGAATATCCTAAATAAAGTTATTGAGGCAGCAACAGCAAGAGAAGCTGCGCAAAAAGCGAGAGAGTTGACCAGGAGAAAAGGAGTTCTCTCCGATAGTTTTTTACCGGGAAAACTTGCTGACTGCCAAGAAAGGGAGTCTGAGAGGTCCGAAGTGTTCTTGGTAGAAGGAGATTCAGCGGGTGGCTCTGCGAAACAAGGAAGGGATAGAAGGTTTCAGGCAATTTTACCCCTTAGAGGAAAGATACTTAACATCGAAAAAGCTCGTTTTGATAAGATGCTGTCAAGTACTGAGATAAGAACAATAATCTCCGCCTTGGGGGCAGGCATAGGCCAGGAGGAATATGATCTTTCAAGACTTCGCTATAACAAAGTGATCATCATGACAGACGCTGATGTTGATGGATCTCACATAAGAACCCTTCTTTTGACCTTTTTCTACAGACAAATGCCAGATCTCGTGGAAGAAGGCCATCTATATGTGGCGAAACCTCCTCTTTATAGAATGAAAGACGGAAAAGCAGAGGTGTTTTTACACAATGAGCATAGTTACAATTCTTATCTTATAGATAGAATTTCGGAAAAGGAAACAGTTCAGGTAGATGGGGAAAAAAAGATTTCAGGCAAAAAGCTCCGTTTATTACTATATACATTAATTGATTATCTCGATAAAACCAACACCTTAACAAAAAGAGGCTATACTAGCAGGTTCCTAGATCTCTTATGTCAAAGAGATATTAATAAGAATCACACAAAAAGCAAAGACCTGATTACCTCCCTATCTAGAGAATTAGAGAGAGAGGCTTTTGCTACGGAAGAAACAGCGTTTGATGAAGAGCATAACAGGTATGAATTACTATTACGGGATCAAAGGAGTAATGGATCCCTCTTTAGGCTTAATTGGGAGCTCTTAACCTCGCCGGAATTTCGAAAGTTATTGAGCCTCAATCAAGAGCTTAAGGATCTGGACAGCCCCCTCTTTTTGGTCGGTGATGAGAAGAGCCAAACAAAGATAGAAACAAAGGAAAACCTTGTTGAGTATCTGGTGGACAAA
>DAOVGH010000069.1 GCA_030672485.1 Desulfobacterales bacterium
TGATTATGAGAGGATAATGCGACAATCAGCCTCAAAGAACCAGCTCCTCATGGTAATAAGACATAAAGGTCATACGAGGTATGTGGTGCTAAAGAAATAGAAAAAAGGCGGTTCTGCCACCACTCCGGAATACTTCTTTCTTAATGCTACTTACGTAGACCACTGTCATCTCATTTTTCTCGATTCTTTCAAGGTCACTATCCCTTATCCGCCACAAGGCGGGGACTTTGAGCTTTGACGAAAAACTCGAAAAAGGGCTCAAAATTCAGTGGCCTTTCTCTTAAAAATATCATAATAGCTATTATTGTCCTGATACACCTTTTGCCTAAAGGGCTTTCTGGATTAAAAGTCGAGGTATCCCGTAAAGAACAAGGCGCTGAGGGGGTTATCGCGTATAGAACCATATGAGAAAGGAGATGATGACATGAAAAACACGTTGTATACCCAGGGTAAAATAAGCACCTACTTGTCGCCAAACAAGATCAGCATCGGTCTCGGGGCTGCCAAACAGGTCGGCTTGGAGTCTAAGGCCTTAGGTGGGAAAAAGGCGCTCATCGTTACGGATCCCGGCGTGGTTAAGGCAGATTTAATTGATGGCATTCAAGCGTCTCTGGAATCCGAAAAGGTACACACAGGCATTTTCGATAGAGTAGTAGCTGAGCCCCCTGCCCGTTTAGTAGATGAGAGCGCTCAAATAGCCCGCCAAGAGGGATATGACATCATTATAGGGGTTGGCGGAGGAAGCGCTCTGGACGTGGCAAAAGGCGCCTCAATAATGGCGATTAATAAGGGAAAGATACTGGATTATGCGGGGATAGATCAGGTACCCAAAGGGGGTCTCCCCAAGATTTTGCTCCCCACGACAGGTGGAACGGGAAGCGAGGCATCTCGGGTGTTTGTGCTGACGGACGAGGCGGAGAACACCAAAAAGGTAGTCTATAGCAATTTCAATCTGGCAGATGTCGCCATTATTGACCCCTTGCTGTCCCTATCTATGCCACCTGTTGTGACTGCGGACACGGGCATGGATGCCTTGGTACATGCTATTGAGGCGTATGTCTCCGTCAATGCCACCCCCTTCTCAGATATTCTGGCCGTTGAGGCCATTCGTCTCATAGCTGAGAGTCTTCCCATTGCTTATGTCAAGGGGAGTGACATAGGAGCTCGCTACAATATGGCCCTTGCAGCCAACTTGGCAGGCCTGGCCTTCACCAGTGGCGGACTGGGGGCTGTCCATGGCTTGGCCTATGTTCTGGGAACGGAATATCATATGTCCCATGGGAGGTCTAATGCCATCATGCTCCCTCATGTGATGGACTATAACAAAATAGGGAACCTGGATAGATACGCCCGTATAGCCGAAGCAATGGGAGAAAATATCCAGGGACTCTCCGCCTATGAAGCAGCGGGGAAATCCGTAGATGCTGTGAAGAAATTGCTTGAGGCCGTCAACATATCCATCAGCCTTCCTGATTATGGGATCCACCACGAGGAACTGCCCAAGCTTGTGGAAGGGGGCATGAAACAGTCGAGACTTTTTGTGCCAAATCCAAGGGATTTGAGCAAAGAAGATGTGGAGAAAATATATGAAATGACTTTTTAACCAGGGGGAAAGAGACCGGGAAGAAGAAGTGACCCATTGAACAGGCTTGGATTATGAACATACCGTTTATATTAGAAAAGGCCGTCAACCTGTATGCTCAGAAGGAGGCAATTGTCTCCGGAGGAAAGAGATTTACTTACGGAGAGTTTGCTCGGAGGGCTTACAAACTGGCCAATTTCCTGCGATCAATGGGAATGAAAAAGGGGGACTGTATGGCCATATTGCATCAAAACAGTCATCAGTTCTTAGAGGCCTACTTTTCCGCTGCCCAGCTTGGGGCCATTATCAATCCCCTCAATTTCAGGCTTTCTCCCAAGGAACTCGCCTTTATCCTGAGGGATTCCGGTGCCATGATCTTAATAGCCTCCAGGCGGTTCACCGGCAGCGTGAACTCGTTGGGCGAGCTAGGGGTAAAGATAAACCAGGTCATATGGACCGGACAGGGGGATGAAACAAATGCATTTGAGGCAGTAGATTACGAAGATGCTATCAAAGACCAGGCTCCCGGGCCAGCACCTCTGTGGGAGATATCCGATGATGATGTGGCACATCTATACTATACCAGTGGAACCACTGGTGAACCAAAGGGCGTAATGCTTACCCATAAAAACGTTTGTACTCATGCCCTTGCTACAATAGGAGAGTTGAGGTTGAGCGATACTGACAGGTGGATCCATGTGGCGCCACTTTTTCATCTGGCCGATGCCTGGGCCACCTTTGCAGTAACGTGGGTGGGAGCAAGGCATATAACTATACCTGATTTTGATCCACCCTTGGTCTTAGAAACCATGCAGAACGAACGGGCCACTATTACCAATATGATTCCTACCATGTGGAACCTGCTGGTCAATACGCCCACAGTTGATTCCTACGATTTTTCAAGCCTGAGGGTTGTATTAAGCGGCGGTGCGCCCATTGCCCCGGATCTGGCCAGAAACATAATGGATACATTCAAATGTGATTATATCCAGACCTATGGCATGACTGAGACCTGTCCGTTTCTAACCCTGTCTATCCTAAAGGAAAATCTTACCCGTCTTTCCCCGGAGGAACAGTTTATCTATAAGGCTAAGACGGGCCGGCCTATGATAGGGGTATTACTCAAGGTGGTTAAAGACAATGGGGACGAGGTCAGTCATAATAACAAAGAGGTAGGAGAGATCATTGTCAAAGGGGATATCGTTACTCAGGGTTACTGGAGGAGACCTGAAGAAACAGGAGCAGCCATCAAAGATGGGTGGCTCTATACAGGTGATCTGGCCGTGGTTGATAGGGAAGGGTATGTAAATATTGTCGACAGAAAGAAGGATATGATCGTTACTGGTGGTGAAAATGTCTATTCAACCGAGGTAGAAAATGTCCTCTATTCGCACCCAGCTATACTGGAGGCAGCGGTCATTGGAGTACCAGACCTCAGGTGGGGGGAGGCAGTGAAGGCGGTCGTGGTTCTACGGGAAGGGAAGGAGGCTACCGAGGAAGAGATCATTCATTACTGTAAAGACGAGATTGCCCATTATAAGGCCCCAAAAAGTGTTGATTTCATATCCGAGCTTCCCAAGACTGGATCAGGAAAGATCTACAAAAAGGGCCTCAAGGAGAGATACATCCATAGCCCTCAAAAAATGGGTTGACAATCTTCCGTAACAGGCATAGAAAATCATATAAACCCCAGGATATGAAAACAAAGAGGAAATCCCATCCATGAAACGTTACGAGACGATTTATATTGTCAATCCCAATCTCGACGCCGACTCTGTGAAGGAAGTAACAGTGAAGTTTTCGGATCTAATCAAAAGACTGAAAGGCTACATTGTAAGGGTTAATGAGTGGGGGAAAAGAAAACTGGCTTACGAGGTCAAGAGGTTTGATAGGGGCTACTATGTTGTGTTGGATTTTTGTGGCCTTCCTGGGGTGGTACAAGAGTTGGAGCGGGGTCTGAAATTAGATGATCGTGTCCTGCTATATTTGACGGTCAAAATTGGTGAAGACGTTGACCCGAAGGACTTAATACGTAAAGGACAGGAAAAGGACGATAAAGCCGAGGAGAATCAGAGGGAACCCGTTGAGGAAAAGTAATGGCCTTTGACAATAGAGACAGGACGGTCTTTATTAAGCACAAGATCTGTCGATTCTGTGCTGACCCAAGCCTAAAGATCGACTACAAGGAGCCAGGTACGCTTGCCGTCTTTACCAGCGAAAGAGGAAAGATTATACCGAGGAGGATTTCTGGCAACTGTGCTCGGCATCAAAGAGTACTGGCCTTGGCTATAAAAAGGGCAAGGAAGATTGCCCTTTTACCGTTTACCACTGCAAAGACAAAAATGAAGGAATATCGAGAATTCTAAAAGGTAGTCTTGAGGCATACACATTTAATTATGGGAGCTAGAGGGGCTGTTCTGGTGCGAGGCTCCCTTTTTATTTTTAGATCTTCCTCGGTCCGTGCTCCCTTTCATGCACTACCTGAACAAACAGGCTGTCTCTTGGACTCCCGGTCAGGAAAAGGATCGAATGGGAAAGGGATATGAAGGTTATATTGCTACAGGATTTTGAATCCCTTGGGCTCGAAGGTGATATCGTGGATGTGGCCAGGGGATATGCCAGGAATTACCTTATTCCCAAAGGTATTGCCATTGAATCCAGTGATGCCAACTTAAAGGCCCTGGAGATGAACAAAGAAAAGATAATGGCCAGGCACTTGAAGGATAAGGAGGCAGCTGAAGGAGCGAGGGAAAGGATTTCACAAATAACAGTAAATCTGAGACGAAAGGCCGGCGAGGAGGATAAGCTCTACGGTTCTGTTACAAGCCGAGATATTGCTGAGGAGCTTGAAAAAGAGGGCGTTGCTGTGGATAGGAGAAAGATTATTCTCGATGAGTCAATCAGGACCCTCGGGGAGTTCGAGGTGTCCATCAAACTCCATCAAGAGGTCATAGCCAAAATAAAACTAGTTGTTGAAAGACAGGAGGAAGAGGCCTAAGAGGAGAGCGATGCCCAAGACGCGAGAAGACACGGCCTATTCAACATACAAGGTCCCACCGCATAACCTGGATGCCGAACAGGCAATATTGGGTAGCATACTGATCAATAATGATGCACTCAACCAGGTTATGGATGTCCTTTCGGGTGAAGATTTTTACAGAGAGGCCCATGCCCACATATTTGAAGGGATGCTTGCCTTATATAATAGGGATGATCCGGTGGATCTCATAACGCTTTCCCAGATGCTGAAGGAAAAGGATACCCTTGAGAAGGTGGGAGGAACGGATTATTTGACCTCCCTGGCGGAGGCAACATCAACTTCTGCCGGAATAATGTATCATACTGAGATCGTTAAAGATTTATCGACAAGGAGAGGCTTGATTAACCAATGTTCCCATATCGCTGAAGTCTGTTTCCAGCCTACCAATGATACCGAAGAGATCCTTGATTTGGCTGAGCAATCCATATTTGAGATAGCCGAGAGGAATATAGATCAAAACTTTTACCCCCTTAATGAAGTAGTCAAGAAGAGCTTCAAGAAAATAGAAACTATTACAGATGACAAGATTACGGGCATTTCAACTGGATTTACTGATTTTGACGATCTTACCTCCGGCCTTCAACCTTCTGATCTTATTATTATCGCTGGCAGGCCAAGCATGGGTAAGACGGCATTGGCCTTAAATATTGCATACAATGCTGCACTGGAGGAAAAGATAGGTGTGGCTGTATTTTCCCTTGAGATGTCAATGCTCCAACTTGGCATTAGGCTGTTGGGAACGGACGCCATGATAGATGCCTGGAAGTTAAGGAAGGGCGCCCTCCAGGATGATGACTACCTTCGTTTGACAGACTCGGCCAATAGACTCTCAGAGCTATCTCTCTATATTGATGATTCTTCTGGTTTGTCAGCTCTGGACATAAAGGCAAAGGCAAGGAGATTGAAGAAGAAACATGATATATCCTTGTTGATTATTGATTATCTTCAATTGATGCAGAGCAAGAAATCAGTTGAATCAAGGCAGCTGGAGATTTCTGATATATCAAGGTCTTTGAAGGCCCTTGCAAAGGATTTAGATATCCCTATTGTGGCAATTTCCCAGTTGAACAGAAAGGTTGAGGATAGGCCAAATAAGAGACCAATATTAGCCGATTTGAGGGAATCGGGCGCTATAGAGCAGGATGCAGACCTGATTGTCTTTATTTACAGGGAAGAACTGTATAATCGGACAGAGGAAAACAAGGGGAAGGCGGAACTCCTTATAGCCAAACACAGGAACGGTCCCACTGGCATGGTTCCTCTAACATTCAGGGAACAATACACAAAATTCGAAAACTTCTATAGGGATGAATTGGTAGAAGGGTAACCTAGGTCCGCCACAGCGGACCACTTTTATGCATCTCTCACCAAAACTTGAGGCAGAGCCATAGAGAAGATACATGGCAAAACAGGTGGCCTCAAGGCCAGCCATCTAAAAAGACTCCAACGCATCTATAGACGCCCCATCCCTCGGGACCAGCTAATCTCTCGGGAGATTGCACACCGCTTAGGGGAGATCTCTTCCGACATCAACAGACAGGTAGCGCTCCTTATAGGAAGGAGGGGGGATGTGGAATATGTGGTCGTGGGCAATGATCAGGGCATTCTCATCCCCGATCTAGCACGTTTTAGATCCGGGCCCGGGCGCTTGAAGGGCCTTCGGTGTATCCATACCCATCTCCATGGGGAGCCATTAAGTCAAGAGGATTTAACGGATCTGGCCCTCCTGAAGTTGGATTTGATGTTGTGCCTTGGCATTAACAGCAAGGGAATTTCGGCTGATCTATGGTATGCCCATCTCCTTCCCAAGAACAATTCAGGGCAGCCATGGACGGTAGAGCACGTACCCGATATCGGCAGGCTGCGTTTTGACTTCTCGGCATTCATAATCGATCTTGAAGCCGAACTTGCAAAAGCAGGGGCAGGCCTTGGTATGGACGAAAGAGAAAGGGCTGTGCTTGTTAGTGTGGGTAAGGGTGCGAGAAGGGAGGCGGAGGAATCCCTCGATGAACTAAAGGAGCTGGCCAGGTCAAGTAACCTCCTGGTTGTGGATTGTATCATCCAGAGGCGAACAGGCGGAGACGCCCGTTTTTCCTTGGGAAAAGGGAAACTGAGCGAGCTGGCTGTGCGTTCTCTTCAGGCAGGGGCCAATCTCTTGATCTTCGACGGTGAGCTAAGTCCTGCTCAAGTGAGGGTTCTTACAGATCATACGGAGATGAAGATAATTGATAGAAACCAGCTGATATTGGACATATTCGCCAGGAGGGCAATCACGAGAGAGGGGAAGATCCAGGTGGAGCTTGCTCAACTGAGGTATCTTCTTCCTCGACTGATTACCAAGAACACGGCCATGTCAAGGCTTACCGGTGGGATAGGCGGTCGAGGTCCTGGGGAGACTAAGTTAGAGATTAATAGAAGGAGGGTGAGGGAGAGGATTGTCCTGTTGAACAAGGAGTTGAAGGAAATTAGGCGACAGAGGCAGGAGAGGAGGAAAAAGAGGGGCAACAGGGGTGTTCCCGTCATCTCAATTGTCGGGTATACGAATGCCGGGAAATCGACGCTGCTTAATACCTTTACGAGAAGTCACATAAGGGTAGATGACAGGCTTTTTGTCACGCTCGATCCTACAAGCCGTCGCCTGAGGCTCAGAGACAGGGAGGTTATTATCACCGATACCGTTGGATTTATCAAGGATTTGCCAGGGGATCTCCTGGAGGCCTTTGCTGCTACCCTTGAGGAACTTCATGAGGCAGAACTGCTCGTCCACGTAGCAGATATGAGCAACGCAAGATTGGCGGATCAGATAGAATCAGTAGACAGGACCTTGAACAGCCTTGATCTGGCTGAAATCCCGACTATTTTAGTTCTCAATAAGTGTGATCAGCTCGATGAAATTCAGACAGCCCGTCTTGCTGAGAGGCTCGGCGGGATCCCCATCTCAGCCATCAATCCGACTACCCTGTCAGGGCTGAGAAAGGCAATGGAGGATGTCATATTCTGATATCACGCCATCCAGTGGATTTGATCTTTTCCCCCTTCCTGGTAATTATGAGGCTCTGACAGTAAGGACGCGCGTTTATCAGTCTCGTTCCATGAGCTGGGTCAAGGACAAAGAGTGTAGTTGAAAGCGCATCAGCCTCCATGGCTGTTGGCGCCTGAACTGTGACGCTTACATTCATGAGGGGCGATAGTCCGGTCCGGGGATTCACAATATGATGAAAGATCTTCTCCCGGTCAAAGAATACCTCGTAGTTGCCAGAGGTGGCGATGGATCTGTTTGTGATAGCGACCAGGGCAGGGTAATTCTTATTCTTCAAAGGGTCTTCGATGGCCACCCTCCAGGGCCTGTTATTTCCCTTGTCACCTATTGCCCTGATATCCCCCCCTGCGTTTAGAAGGGCATGTTTTATGCCTCGCTGTATCAGCTTTTCAACCGCCTTATCCACAATAAAGCCTTTGGCGATGCCATCCAGGGTAATTCCCATGCCATCTTTCCTAAAGGCTATGGTCTCTCCATCAAGGGAGATGAGCCCGGTGTCAACAAGTTCCAGGACCTCGGTGACCTCCTCCTCACGTGGCAGGACCCTTTCTGGGCCTTCAAAGGATCTGGCAAACACATCCAGGAGTGGCTTCACGGTGATATCGAAGAGGCCATTGCTGATTCCGTGGTAATACATGGATTTCTTCATCACAAGGGAAACTTCAGGAGGAGCGCCCTTGAGAAATCCATCGCGGTTCAGTTCAGCAACGGGCGTACTACCATTAAATCTGCTCATCAATTTGGTCAGTCTTTCTATCTCTTCAAAGGCCACGGCTATGGCCTCCTCTGCATGGTCGGTGGAGGGATCGAGAACTGTTATAGAAACTATTGTCCCCATTGCTATTCTCGACCGAGAGACCTTATAGAATTTCCTGTCGAACTTTGCCGCCTCGGCCAAGGATGCGCCTGTGGGGCATGTTACCAAGCTCAGCCCAACCAAACCGGTGATTTTCAGGAAGTCCCTCCTGTTCATATACCCGTACCGCGTTAGTTGATGCGATTCTCCAAGCATGTCCTACTCCAGAATAGGTTTTTTCCGTCTATATCACCCGGGTCGATCAATTACAAGATTTTTTTCCATGACCTTCCCTTTTTACCTTACCCCATTTTCTCCACGGTCATTCCACAGTCTTGCTTCCCCTCTTTGAGGGATAGGATGAACTTCACCTGCTTTCCCTCCACGATGTGTTCTTCCGATTGTCTTCTGAGCGTACCAAAGTCCGCTGTCTCGAGAAAGGACCTGAGAAGCTCTATTTTTTGCTCAAG
>DAOVGH010000044.1 GCA_030672485.1 Desulfobacterales bacterium
GTTTTCTTTTTTCCTGCCGGCCCACTACAATAATCTGAAAAAGATTGACTTCATCACTATTCCAAAGCTCATCATCCACGGTAAAGAGGATGAAATTATCTCCTTCTCTATGGGAGAGAAACTTTTCAATGCCGCAAAGGCACCCAAGTATTTCTTCCCGGTAGAGAATGCAGGTCACAATGATACCTTTATTGTCGGAGGGAGGGAGTACTTCGAGACCATAGCAGCATTCGCATATCACTCAAAAATCTGAGAGTTAAGGAGCGGGAGTACTAGCCGGTCTTAAATGGCTTGAAGTATGAGATGAGCCCTTTTCCCTTTAATTCTGACCCTATTCTTCGTGCTGTTTGTTCATCATCAAATATCCCTATGTAAACCCGAAGCCATGACCCCCCCAGGACTTCTTCTGCTGCCATAAAGGTCTTGTATCCATATTTGTTCAGTCTTTGAACTTCCTTTTCTGCATTAATTTTCTGTTTGAACGAGCTGATGTGCAATATAATTTTTCCAGGAGGGGCTGAGGCCAAGGGGTTTTCCTGAGCCAACTCGGCAGGGGAGGGTGGTAAAGCCGATTGGACCTTACCAGCGGGCTTGGTTGTGGAAGTATCCGACTTCTGCTTCAGGAAGACAATGAGGCGGTTGTCTTTCGGGACAATCTGGTAGGGAAGCCCGTCCGGCGAAACGAGGTCAAAGACGAGCCGAACCTGATCTTCGTAAGAGGTGCCCAACCTGACACCTTTGACCAAGGGGTTGGAAAAGATCAATTTTTCCTTGCCCACAACGGATTGAACACCGAACACATCCACGACCAGCCGTGCGGGATCGGAAAGGTGAAAGGCGGCATATTGAGCTAGCCTACCATCTCCAACAATATGCGCTTCGGTGCACTGGTCATACATCTCCACCTCAACCGCAGTAATCTTACGGGCGTTAGTCAGAGCTGGTTTCTCTACATATGTGCCTGTGAGCTCTTCCGTCTTCTCAGGGGTACTCACCGCTGGAACCTGTCGGATTTTTTCTGTCTGCTTGACAATAGGAGATCCAGCCACAGATCCGAAGAATACGATGAGCTGATTATCTTTAGATAACACTACATAGGGGAGCTCTGCTATGGGGAACAGATTGAATACCACCCTGACCTTGTCTTTGTAAGAGGTGTGAAATTGGATATTTTTGACCAGCAAACTATCAAGGAGCAAAATCTTTTGCCTCAAGGAGCACTGGACTCCAGGTAAATCGATCACAAGCCGATGTGGTCTTAATACACGAAACGCATCGTAATCTTTGAGGTTGCCATCTGCGACAATGTACACCTTAAGGCCCTGATCGTCTGTTTCCGGACGGACGGACATGATTTTTTTGGCTAAGCGAGGGTGGCTTGTAGTACTGTCCGCTTTGGTGGTTGCCGCATCTGCATGAGCGATAACAACACGAATGCATATAAGAGCCCATAAAGTCAGGGCCACACACAGTGATGCGCGTAAGATTCTTTCAGTGCAGCAATTCTTACGCAAAGCATTGACCGGTCTACTTGATAGTCTAAAAATCCTCATCCCCTTTGCCAAAGAGGTCCTTGTGTTGCAGCATGAATAGATCACTCAGCGACGATAACTCTATTTCTCCAGACCTCCTAGAAGACGCTCCCTCGCAAGATCAACCAAGGATTGTTTAATTCTTATTGGGACATTGGATTCTTTGCGTGTGTCGTCTTCATAGAGGGCGATAACGTTTTGATACATGTTCGTGGCCTTTTCCCTGTTTCCTTGCTTTTCGTGAATCAACCCCACATTGAACAAGGCGTAGGCATTATAGGGGTTTACAGTGAGGGCCTGTTCAAATAGGGATTTGGCCTTTTCATATTTTTTGTTAACCATGTAGTCATATCCATCATTGACTAATCTCATATCTTTTGGGACGGATTCATGTGCTTCAGATGGGGTTAAGAACATACTACAAAATTTTCTGGCGTTTTTACGCATTAGTAGCGCTGGTGAGGGGGGACTTCTTTCCTGCTGTAGAAAAAATTATGTAATCAGATGGGTAAACCGGCTTGCCAATCTCCACGACTTCCGCATACCAAACGGTCTCTCTCATTGGCACGTCGATAACCTTTATTTGTTCATCCACCCTCGATTCCTGTAGTTCGCTACCGGAAATACAATAGCTAACCTTTCCTGTGACTATCAGCTCATAGTTCTTCCTCTCGGCAATTTCCATGATATTGTCCAACCGGATGTCATGGACGGCAAATTCCGAGGTCACGTTAGTGAAGCCTCTTTCCAGTAGCTCCCTGTAAAACATAGCAGCTGCAACGTATCCGGATCGAGGCGCATATTCAGGGGACAAGAATCTAAAAACACAGATAGCCGTATCCCGGTACAAATCATCTGAAGGCCTCTTGTAGATGTGTTCCGGGAGTTGCACTGTGGAGCAAGCGCCAAAGCAGATCAGAACACCAACAAGAACAACAATGCTTCTCATATTACGCGAGCCGTTTAGTGTGGCTTATTTAAACACATAAGCAGCAGGAGTTATCCCTCACGCCTTACACCAAGCCACTAATTTATTAAAAAGCAAGCTACGTGCCACAAAAGAAGTTATTTCTATTTAGTCGATATACCCATAATATCAATATGTTATCACATACATCGTTGTAATGACATACGCGCTCAGGGGCGAGTCGTCAAAAATTTGGCTGTCATGACGGCGGTCAAGATACTTTCCAGGTGAGGATTGGACTTTTTCTTTTCAAAGGCCTTTGATATAGTGATGAAATGCATTTTGAAGAGAACTCTATGAGGTCGAAATGTCGTTCAGTATGTCACCAAAGCTCGGATACTGGTTTGCCACAGTCGCCCTGTCCCTTTTTGTGCCTTTAGTGAGTTTTGCTTCCGATTATACGCGTATCAGCACCCCCCATTTTTCCTTCTATTTTCATGCCCGGGATGAAAAGTTGATGAGATCCTTCGTTGATCAGGCTGAGGGACTAAGAAGGGAGGTTATAGGCGCCCTGGGTATTGACTTTGGCGAGAGGACTAAGGTCTATCTCGCCCCCTCGTTGCGGAAGTTTCAAGAAATCCAACCAGCAGGAGAGGTCCCGTCCTGGTCGGTAGCGGTAGCTTACCCCAGCTTAAATCTGATAATCATAAAATCCCCCAGGGCTACTAAAAGGGGACATATCGATTTGAGAAAGATCTTCAAACACGAATTCAGCCATGTCGCCCTCGGTAGAGTCTTTAAGGACAGGGAAAAGATCCCCCGGTGGTTGGATGAGGGATTGGCTATGTACGTATCCAGGGAATGGAACCTCTCCAGGGTTTCTGCCATGACGCGGGCGGTTCTCACGGATTCTCTTATTCCTCTTTCGGAGTTGACCCGTTGCTTTCCCCAGGAGGCGGATAGGGCAGAGCTGGCCTACTCGGAAAGCTTTTACCTTATTTCCTTTTTGATAAGCCGATACGGTAAAGAGCGTTTTCATCGATTTATCAAGGTATATACTGAAGGCAAAGGATTGAAGGAGGTCCTGATGGAGGTCTACAGTATGAAATGGGAAGAGCTGGAGGAAGAGTGGAGGAATCATCTCAAGCGGAGGTTCAGCCGGATCCCTATAATTACCAGCACAACAACCCTATGGTTTTTGGTCACCATCGCCTTTATGCTTGCTTATTTGAGAAGGAGGAAAGCGCGAAGGTTGAAATTGGAGGAATTGGACAGGGAGAATGGGTTTTGAGATCATGAGGCGCACGGGGATCGATATTCCAGGGACCTTTTCACGGTCATGCTGTCTATATATTTGAGGTCACCACCGAGGGGAATACCTAAAGCGATTCTCGTAGCAACCACACCCTTTCCCTTCAGGAGGTCTGTCAGATAGGAAACGGTAGCTTCCCCTTCCACGGTTGGATTGATAGCCAGTATAACCTCCTTTATGCTTTCCTTTCTCAGGCGTGACATGAGCTCGGATATACGTAGATCCTCTATTCCGATACCATCGAGGGGGGAAAGGGCCCCCTGGAGGATATGATATCTACCTTTAAAGGCCCCTGATTTTTCAATGGCCAGCTGGTCTCCAGGCCCTTCAACAACGCAAAGAATGCCATTTGCCCTCCTTTGATCGCCACAGATCGGGCAGGGATCCTTATCGGTAAAATTAAAGCAGACAGAACAAAATCTGATCTTTTCTTTTACCTCTAAGAGGCTCTGTGCCAGGCCTTCAGCGAGCTCCTTTGGAGCCCTCAAGACATAAAGGGCTAATCTCTCCGCTGATTTCCTTCCAATGCCGGGAAGTTTGCTGAATTGCTCAATTAATGTTCCCAGTGATGGCGGATAAATCCCCATAACCTCCGATCAAGTTAACAGTGTAAAGGGTGTAAATGCAATAGACACCATTTACATCAAGCCTGGTATCTTTATTCCTCCGGTCAATTTGGTCATCTCCTCACTGACCATTTGCCTTGCCTGATATAGGGCATCGTTAACCGCTGCTAAGACAAGATCTTCTAACATCTCGACATCATTTGCATCTATTACCTCGGGATCAATCTTTATGGAAACGATCTCCTGTTTCCCATTTGCCACAACCGTAACCATTCCACCCCCGGCCGATGTCTCAACTGTTTTTCCGCCCAACTCCTCCTGTACCTTTGCCATCTTTTCCTGAAGCTGTTGGGCCTTTTTCATGAGATTCCCCATATTAGGTAGACCTTTCATCAATTTGACCTCCTTTTATAACAGGGCTTATTGTGTTTCTTGTGTTCGTTGCGTTCACTGCATAGTATTTAACATTCACGTGGATGGAGTATTGGAGCCATGCATACGATAAGAATATCAAGATTCTCTAAGATACATTACTCCAAGTTCCAAGTATATGGCACCTTGAGGACAGGACTCTCTGTTCTATCCCGATTAGGGAAGAGGGTTTTTCGGGTAGAGAAGGTGGTCCTTTTTTACCGCAACCTACCAATACGATGAGAACTGGTATGAGAAAAAGAAGCCTCATCAGATCTTTTGCTTTCATGATCTTAGCTCTTCCTTTGCCTTACTCAACGCCTTTTTAACCATCTCAGGCCCGGTTCCACCCTCAATGTTTCTGCGCTCGATACATGACATAGGATCCAGCCATCCGTAGACATCACCCTCAATAAGGGTGCTGAAGCGTATCATTTCACTTAGATCCAACTGATGTAATTCCTTTTTTTTCTTTTTTGCCGATAGGATCATATCACCTACAAGGTGATGGGCCTTCCTGAATGTCATCCCCTTGCTAACCAGATAATCTGCCAGGTCAGTTGCAACCAGATAACCCTTCTCAGTTGCTTCAATTAGTCTCTCTCTTTTAAAATCTATCTCCTCTAGGAGCCTGGAAAATATTGTGACTGATTTTTCCACTGTATCAACAGTATCAAATAGGGGTTCCTTGTCTTCCTGCATGTCCTTGTTATAGGTCAGGGGAAGGCCTTTCATTGTTGTTAGAAGTGAGATCAAATTACCGTATACCCTTCCCGTTTTCCCCCTGATGAGCTCAGGTATGTCAGGATTTTTCTTCTGTGGCATTATACTGCTACCAGTAGCAAATGCGTCTGAGATCTCTATAAAGCCAAATTCCTGTGTTGACCAGATAATCAATTCTTCGCAAAGACGAGAAAGGTGCATCATTAATAGGGCAGAGGCAAAGATAAACTCCAATACATAATCCCTGTCAGATACCGCATCCATGCTGTTGGCAGTAAGGTTTTCCAGTTTTAACTCCCTGGACAAAAATTCCCTATCGATATTAAAGGTGGTTCCGGCCAATGCTGCGCTACCCAGGGGAAGGACGTTTGTCCTTCTCAAGGCTTCCTCATACCTTTCCGTATCTCTCTTCAGCATCTCGTAGTAGGCCAGTAGATGGTGTGCTAAAAGCACAGGCTGGGCCCGCTGGAGATGAGTGTAGCCTGGCATAATCAGGTCCTGATTCTTTTCAGCCAGCCCAATCAAGGATAACTGAAAGTCCCTTATCAGGTTGATGATTTTGATAGCTGAATTCTTTACATATAACCTTGTATCAAGGGCTATCTGATCGTTTCTGCTTCTTCCAGCATGGATAGTCTCACCTAAGGGGCCAATCTTTTCTATCAAGGCCTTTTCGATATGGGTGTGGATATCTTCAAGGGTCTCATCAAAGGCGAAATCGCCTCCTTCTATTTCACCACAGATATCTTTTAAGGCATTAAGGATGGTTGCAGCGTCACCCTCACTGATTATACCCTGTTTTGCAAGTCCCCTGCAGTATGCCATGTTCCCTTCAATATCCTCTTTATATAGCCTTTTATCAAAATGTATGGAGGCATTAAAATTATCCACGATCTTATCTGTTCCGGATTTGAAGCGGCCTCCCCAGAGCTTGCCCACCATTTTACTTTCCTCGTCTCATGAGATTTGCGATCTTCAATCTAAGACCACTAAGCCCGATAAATCCCTCTGCATCCTTCTGGTTAAATACAGTATCCTCTTCAAATGTCGCAAATTCATCACTGTAAAGGGAAAAATCAGATTTTCTCCCTACTACGATGCAGTTACCCTTGTACAATTTAAGCCGTACCCTACCAGTAACGTTTTGCTGGGTCTCATCAATGAGAGATTGGAGCATCTGTCTTTCAGGGGCGAACCAGTAACCATAGTAAATCATCTCGGAATACTTGGGCGTCAGTCCGTCCCTTATATGCATAACCTCTCTGTCCATGGTAATTGATTCCATTGCAATATGGGCAATCCTTAAGATCGTTCCACCCGGGGTCTCGTATACACCCCTTGATTTCATACCTACATATCTGTTTTCCACTATATCCACCCGACCGATGCCATTCTTACCACCTAGCTCATTGAGTCTCCTGAGGAGATTTGCAGCCGACAGCCTCTCGCCATCAACAGCTACAGGATTTCCATTTTCAAAATCTATTTCCACATAGGTGGCCTTGTCCGGGGCATTCCGGGGAGATACGGACATGACAAACATATCTTCAGATGGCTCTAGCCATGGATCTTCTAAGATACCACCCTCAAAGCTTATATGGAAAAGGTTCCTGTCACTGCTATAAGGTTTTTCCTTGGTAACAGGGATGTCTATACCCTTTTCCCTGGCGTATCTTATCAGGTCTTCTCTCCCCTTGAAATCCCATATCTTCCATGGAGAGATAATCCTTAGCGTTGGGTCCAGGGCCATATAGGCAAGTTCAAATCTAACCTGATCATTGCCCTTTCCCGTGGCACCATGGCTAACTGCATCCGCACCTTTACTTTTGGCCACAGCTACCTGGCGTTTGGCTATAAGTGGCCTTGCAAGAGAGGTACCCAAAAGGTAGTTATTTTCATAAATGGCATTGGCCCTTAAGGCAGGCCAGATAAATTCCCTTACAAACTCTTCCCTTAGATCTTCGACAATTACTTCATCTGCACCTGCTTCAAGTGCCCTTTTTTTCAGTCCATCAATATCTTCTTCCTGGCCAAGATCAGCAACATAGGCAATGACAGCACAATCGTAAGTCTCTTTAAGCCAGGATGGTATAACTGATGTGTCCAGGCCACCGGAATAGGCCAGCACAATCTTCTTTACCTTTTTGGTCATTTTCCTCTCTCTTTATTCGTGTTTCTTGTGTTAAGGCCCTGTAGACTGTATGAACTCAATAAACCCAACAAACGCCAGTGCCTTATCATGATTTTTAATAGAGCCTGGGATAGGGCTTATTTTCTGCCCGGGTAAAGATGATAGGTCAAAAGATCTCCTTCGATCTAGATTTGCTTGAATACCTCATCCAGGCAGCTGATCAATAGGTCAATCTCCTCTTTCCCTATGATCAAGGGAGGGACAAACCTGAGAATTCTTTCCTGGACACAGTTTATCAAGAAACCCCTTTCCATACAGGCATTTGCAATATCGGCTACCTCTCTGTCCATCCCTAGCCCAAGTATAAGACCTAACCCCCTGACATCTTTTACGATGTTATGCTTTTGTCGAAGGTCGGTTAGCTTATCCTTGAAGTAATCTCCCATCTCTCTGGCATTTTCAATCCAGCCATCATTAAGAAGGCTTTTTACAACTGCCAGGGCGCCTGCTGTAATGAGGGGTGTTCCTCCGAATGTTGTGGCATGACTCCCTGGACCAAAGCTATCAGTCAACTCCTCTTTAGCCAGCATGGCACCTATGGGCAGTCCATTACCCAGGGCCTTGGCCAGGGTCATTATATCAGGCGTTACGCCAAAATGTTGATGGGCAAAGAACCTTCCTGTTCTTCCCATTCCAACCTGGACCTCGTCCAGTATTAAGAGGATAGCGTGCTCTCTACAGAGCTCTCTGACACTTTTTAGGTAATCAGGATCAGGCACAACAACACCACCTTCGCCCTGTATCGGCTCTAACATTACAGCACAGACAGATCCATCTATGGCGGATTTTAGGTTTTCCAGATCGTTAAAAGGCACAAATCTAAAGCCATCAAGCAAAGGGTCAAAACCTTTTTTGATCTTTTCTTGACCTGTAGCCGAGAGGGTGGCCATTGTCCGGCCGTGAAATGAATTGTCCATGGTTATGATAACATGTCTTTCAGGTCCAAGTTTCTCTTTTGAGTAGCGCCTGGCCAGTTTTATGGCTGCCTCGTTGGCCTCTGCACCACTGTTACAAAAAAACACCCTGTCTGCAAAGGAGTTCTCTACCAATATCTGGGCAAGTTCTGTCTGGGGCTGCGTGTAAAAGAGGTTAGAGACATGGACGAGTTTCTTTGACTGCTCGCACAGAGCCTTGCTTACTATAGGTGAGCTGTGTCCAAGGGTGCAGACAGCTATTCCCGCAACAAAATCAATGTATTCCCTACCATTTTCATCCCACACCCGGCAGCCATCTCCCTTGACGAGGGTGACGGGAGAGCGCCTGTATGTCTTAAACATGAATGTGTCTGCCCTGTCAATGGTATTAGGGTTAGGATTCATAACGCCTCATTAAACGTGTCTGAATTTCTATCCGGCTCCTGTGGGGTCGAGATTTGCCGCTGGAGGAATGGAGTGTTGGAGTACTGGAGTATTGGGTGGTAAAGGTGGTCTGCTAAGTTTGCCCATCACTCCAGTAATCCATTGCTCCAATACTCCAATTGGGGTGAAGCCCCTAAGTTAGAACTATCTCTGTTCCTACTCCTTTATCTGTGAATATCTCCAAAAGCAGGGTATGTTCCTTCCTGCCATCAATAATATGGACCTTTTCCACTCCACCTTTAAGGGCCTCAAGACTACATTGAAGCTTTGGGATCATCCCTTCTTTGATAGCCCCATCGGCTATCATTCGGTTGGCATTCTCTGCTGCGAGGCTGTTAATAAGATTACCATCCCCACCAAGAACACCCTCTACATCGGTCAGAAGAATGAGCTTTCCGGCCTTGAGAGACGATGCAATATGACCGGCCACAAGATCGGCATTTATGTTGTATGTCTCATTGTCTTTGCCAACCCCGACAGGGGCGATAACGGGAATAAATTGGTTATCTACAAGGCTGTTTATTATTCGGTTGTCAACCGAGACAACCTCACCCACCAGGCCAATATCTATTATCTCCGGGGGGTTATCAAAGTTGCCCGCTGTTTTATCGGGATCTGATGTGATCTGAAGCTTTTTGGCAGTGATAAGATTGCCATCTTTACCTGACAGACCAACTGCCTGGCCACCATGTTGATTTATAGTGGCTACAATCTCTTTGTTTACCTTACCAGCAAGGACCATCTCCACCACATCCATGGTCTTCTCATCGGTAACCCTGTGGCCTCTAACAAAATTCGACTTAATGGACATTTCGCTCAAGAATTTCCCTATCTGAGGCCCCCCTCCATGGACTACCACCGGGTTGATACCAACGTATTTCATGAGGATGATATCTAAGGCGAAGCCTTTCTTGAGTTTATCATCAACCATAGCATGGCCGCCATATTTGATGACCATTGTCTGCCTATTGAATTTCCTTATATAGGGCAGGGCCTCAATCAGGATCCTTGCCCTGTCCAACCCGGTATTCATATGAACCTTGCCTTATTCCTAGAGGATATATCTGCTCAGATTTATGTCTTCGAGTATCTCGCTCAACTTCTGCCTCACATAATCCTTATCAATAGTCATCTCTTTCTCTTCCATGTCCGACGCATTAAAAGAGATATCGTCTAAAAGTGCCTCCATTACAGTATGCAACCGGCGTGCACCTATGTTTTCCATGGTCTCATTGGCCTCGTAAGCCATTTTTGCGATCTGGGTTATGGCGGATTCAGTAAAGTCTAATCTTATTCCCTCGGTAAACAACAGGGCCTTGTATTGAACTATCAGGGCATTCTGCGGCTCTGTAAGTATCATAACGAAATCCTCCTCTGTGAGAGGGTTCAGCTCTACCCTGATAGGGAAACGTCCCTGGAGTTCAGGCAAGAGGTCAGAGGGTTTGCTCCCGTGGAAGGCCCCAGATGCGATGAATAGGATATGATCGGTCTTTACCATTCCGTATTTTGTAAGCACTGTTGATCCTTCGACTATTGGAAGGAGGTCCCTTTGTACTCCCTCCCTTGATACATCAGGGCCAGATGCTGACTCACTTCCCACTATCTTGTCCAGTTCGTCTAGGAAGATTATTCCGTTTTGCTCTGTCCTGCGAATGGCCTTTTCAACAACCTTGTCAAAATCAATCAGCTTTTGTGATTCCTGCTGTATTATTATCTCGATTGCCTCTTTTACCTTTACCTTCCTCTTTTTGGTCTTGGCCGGCAGAATGTGCCCGAAAATCTCCTTCACGTTCATATCCATCTCTTCCAAGCCGGTACCGGAGAATATTTCAATAAGCGGAAACGCCTTATCAGTTACCTCCAACTCCACATACCTTTCATCGAGTTTGCCATTCCTCATGAGGCGCCTCAGCTTCTCCCTGGTAGAGTCAAGATCCGCAGGTTCGCTTTTGACTACCTCGAGCATACCTTCCCTTTTTTCCTCGGTATCTTTCTCTATTTGCTTTCTTGGCTTGGGAAGGAGGATATCTAACAGCTTATCTTCTGCCATCTCGATTGCCTTAGTTTTAACCTTTTGCTGTTCCTCTTGCTTGGCCATATTCACAGCCAGCTCGGTCAACTCCCTGATCATACTCTCTACGTCTCTGCCCACATAACCGACTTCGGTGAACTTCGAGGCCTCTATCTTCAAGAAAGGGGAGTTGGCTAACCGGGCAAGACGTCTTGCTATCTCGGTTTTCCCTACACCTGTGGGGCCTATCATAATGATATTCTTAGGGGCTATTTCGTCTCTCAACTCTTGAGGAACCTGTTGCCTGCGCCATCTATTCCTGAGGGCTATTGCCACAGAGCGTTTTGCGTTGTCCTGCCCGACTATATATTTATCCAGCTCTGAGACGATCTCTTTTGGTGTTAATACCTTGATATCTTTTTCCATCTTGTCATTCTTTTCCATTAGATCGCCGTAAAAGGGTTATGCGGCTGAGATTTAGTACTGTGGGGTTAGTATTAGATATTTTTTTTTGGATCAGAGAGAGATCTCACCTCAAACTCCTCATTGGTATATAGGCAGATAGAGGCCGCAATTTTCATTGATTCCAGGGCGATAGATTTGGCATCTAAATTGGAGTGAGCCATGAGTGCCCTGGCAGCAGCTAAGGCGTAGGGGCCTCCGGAGCCAATAGCAGCCACCTCTTCATCCGGTTCAATCACGTCTCCATTCCCCGATAGTATGAGGGTATGTTCCCTGTCCATGGCAAGGAGCAGGGCCTCTAATCTACGA
>DAOVGH010000015.1 GCA_030672485.1 Desulfobacterales bacterium
CTCATCATCTACTACGAGGATTGTATCTGCCATATCGCTGTCCGTTGTCCGTTATTTTTGCAACTGACAACTGATATCTTTGTTAGGCTAACTTTAGGCACTTTACAGTTAAAGTCCCATCATCTCCCATGCAATATAGGCAACCTTTTTGGAGGCACCACCTTGACCGAGTTTCTCCTTTACCGATCTTAATCCTTTTTTCATGTCTTCCCTTAACCCATCGTTTTTTAGGATGGCCAAGGCCTCTTCTGCTAAACAAAGGGCGGTTGCCTTATGTTGAATCAATTCCGGAACTATAGGTTTTCCAGCAACTAGGTTTACCAGGCCGATATGAGACACCTTTGCGAGGAATCGGGCAAGAACATAGCTTAAGGTGGATACCTTATAGGCGATTACCATGGGTGTTTCCATTATTGCTGCCTCCAAGGTAGCAGTCCCGGATGCAATTAAGGCCAAATCAGCGATCTTCAATAGCTCCTTTGTATCAGACCTTTCAATGGCAACATCTATTTTGGCATCTCTTAAATAGGGCTTGACCACACCCTCTCTCACGGTCGATGCTAAAGGCAAAACGCAATAAAGACGAGGATAATAGTGAGAGATGATTTCAGCCGCATCGATCATTACTGGCATATGCCTGACAACCTCCTCAGTCCTGCTCCCGGGCAGCAATCCAAGGATAGGGCCCCTCTCACAACTAATGCCTAAACGTTCCCTAATCTCTGCCTTACCTCTTTTAGGTAGGGGTAAATCCAGGAGTGGATGCCCCACGTATTCCACTGTAAGACCAAGTTTCCGGTAGAATTCCTTCTCAAAGGGAAGAATAACCGCTACCCCATCTACCCTTTTAGCTATCTTTCTAACCCTCCTTTTCCACCATGCCCATACCTGGGGAGGAACATAGTAAAGTACAGGTATACCAAGAGCATGGGCTTTTTTGGCCAAACTTAGATTAAAGCCCGGATAGTCAATGAGTATTAAGAGGTCTGGAGGACTGCCAGCTAACATCATTCTGAACTGCCTCAGGGCCTGAAGGATATATCTAATCCTGGGCATGACTTCCGTCATCCCCACTACAGCCATAGCTGATAGTTGATACATAATTCTAACACCAACCCTCTCCATCTCCGGGCCACCAAGGCCGAAAAACCCTATATCAGGCGACAACCTTTTCATTGCCAAGACCAAACCTGCCCCATATATATCCCCTGAGACCTCTCCTGCTATGATCATTACGCTTTTTTTAGTGCTCAATTCAGGATGTGATCTTTGCCTTTCCTTTTATCTGGTCAATAATACAGAGGGCAACAGCGAGGGCCCTCTTTCCATCAACTCCGGTGACCTTGGGCTCTGTACCCCCTTTTATGGCCTCCACAAAGGATCTAATCTGATCGGCCAACGGATCACTATCAGGAAATTTATCTTCTCTATGGACTAGGGAGGAACCATCGGTAGAATCTTTCCCGCTTCCTTCAAGGTGGGTTACACTGATCTTTCTATTGCCATAATCAACTGATATGCAGTTATCAGGTTGGAAGATCCGAACCATTCTAAGCGATTCATTTGAAACCCGGCTTGCCGTTACGTTTGCTACGGTACCATTGGCAAATATGATCCTCACGCTGGCAATATCTATGTTATCACCCATAACAGGCATCCCAACGGCATCTATCTCTTCAATCTCCGAATCTACCAAGTGCAGGATAATGTCCAGATCATGAATCATGAGGTCCAAAACCACATCTACATCTGTTCCCCTCTTCGTAAAGAAGTTAAGCCGGTGAGATTCAATAAAAATAGGCTTAGAGAGCAGTGACTCCATCTTGACCACCGCAGGATTAAAGCGTTCTATGTGTCCTATCTGCAAAATAGTATTCCTTTCTTTTGCCATTTCTATCAGCCTATCAGCATCCCGCAACTTAAGGGTGATGGGCTTTTCAACTAATAGATGCGTGCCATGGGTCAAAATATCATGCGCAATTTCAAAGTGGGATACTGTTGGAACTGCCAAACTGAGGCCGTCCACAGAGGGAAGAAGTTCGGTATGACTGTTGTAGGCTTTAGTATTATACTTACGTGCTACTTCTTTTGCCCTCTTAAAATCTATATCAGCAAGCCCGACCAGATCAACATCTTCCATAGAGGCATACTTCTGGGCATGTAACTCGCCTACGTAACCCACCCCCACAACGCCTAGACGCAATTTCTGGTCCGTTGCCTGCCCGCCATCGTCCCGCTTTGCGGGACTCAGGCGAGGCGGGCGGGTCCGTTGTCCGTTATCTGTTATCCGTCCCTTCATGCTTCCTCATAGTGCCTGCTGATCTATCTGGATACTATGGCAATACGGCTATTATTTGCCAGTCTTATCATCTCCTCCTTATCAAATATAAGGGTCTTGCCTGCTTCAATTGCCAGAACAGATGCATTAACAGCTGACATAACCTCGATGGTGTTAAGACCGACAGCTGGCAGATCAAACCTGAGATCCTGATTGGGCTTACTAACTTTGACAACCACCGCATTTTCTCTGGCTAATTCCCCTCCCCTTAGTATTGTCTTATCGGTTCCCTCTATGGCCTCTACTGCCAGGACTGTCTTTCTTCCAACCACGACACTATGCCCTATATCCAGGCGGCCTAACTCCTTGGCAACCATCCAGCCAAATTCAATATCCTCCATCTGCTCTTTGCTTGGCCTTCTTTTGGTAAGACAGCCAGATGGTGCCAGAAGTTCTGGGACATACGTAGTAGAGCTTACAACCGTTATCCCTTCTTTTTCAAGCTCCCTTGCCGCAGCCCTTAGGATGTCATCATCATGCAAAATCAATAATTTTCCAATGACTGCCAGGCCTCTTAGATCTGGCCTTACATTGCCAAACATATTGGCCTTGGTGATTGCACCTGCCATCAGAACATGACTTACCCCCCTTGATTTGAAGGCACTGAGCAAATGACCAAATTGACCAAGCCCTATCCAGGTAATCTCATCAACTTTACCGGCCAGCTCCGGCATGGTCTCCCCCTTATGTGCCACAGCAATCACCTTCAATCCCCTTCTCCTGGCTGAGTCGGCTATCAAAAGGGGGAACTTTCCACTCCCCGCGATGAGGCCTATCCTATCTAGTGACGGTTGTCCGTTACCTCCCATCCGTTGTGAACCCAATAACTATCCCGTTACCTATCTAACAATACCCCTCTTTGAGCTGACCAGGAATTCAAGGAGTATCTCCAATTCTTCAAAAGGGGCTATCTCCCTCCTTACCCTGTCCAGTGCCTCATTAAACAGGTGCCGATCGCGCCATATAATGTGGTAAGCCCTTTTCAACCCATTCATCTTTTCTTGAGAGAATCCTTGCCTTTTAAGACCTATCTGATTTAATCCATATAATTTTGCCCTGTCGCCAGAGGCCATCATGAAAGGGGGGACGTCTTTGACAAGGGCCGATTTTCCTCCGATGAATGCGTAGGTTCCTATCCTGACAAACTGATGTATTGCCACCAGACCCCCAATGATGGCGTAGTCACCTATCTCTATATGACCGCCAAGGGTTGCGGCATTTGACATAATAATGGAATTACCCAAGGTACAGTCATGGGCTACGTGGGCATAGGCCATAAGGTAATTTTCGTTCCCAACCTTTGTGACTCGATCCTGCTTGGTCGTGGCCCGGTTAATGGTCACAAACTCCCTTATTATGTTTTCATCCCCAATAATGACCCTGGTATCCTCACCCTGGTAACCTACATCTTGGGGAGGTAAACCAATGGAGACGAAGGGGTAAATCTTGTTTCTTTCCCCTATTACCGTACTGCCGTCTATAACAACATGGGAATCAATAACGGTATCCCTGCCTACTGCTACCTTTTCACCTATTATTGAAAATGGCCCGATCTTAACCCCATCGGCTATCTTCGCCTTTGGGGAGACTACAGCAGATGGATGAATATCTACTCCCATTTCCCTCACCTTAGTGCAGCTACTAACTCAGCTTCTGCCGCTATCGTATTCTGTACCGTTGCCTTGCCTTTCATTTTCCATATTCTGCTACCCTTTCTCATGGCAGTCAGCTCAAAGAGGATCTGGTCACCCGGAACTATTGGTTTTCTAAATCTTACCTTGTCCATAGCCACGAAGTATATGGCACTATCAACCCCTTCTTTCATACTCTCTGGTTCCGATAATCTGGCAAGTATTCCACCTACCTGAGCCATGGCCTCTATCACCAGAACGCCAGGCATAATGGGGTTTCCCGGAAAATGACCCTCAAAGAAAGGCTCATTTATGGTTACGTTCTTTACTCCCACTATCCTCTCTCCCAACTCGAGCTCGGTAATCATATCCACAAGGAGGAACGGATGCCTGTGTGGGAGTACCTTTATGATGTCCTTGTGAGTCAGTGGCAGCTCCATTACTCTATTCACTCCTTTCTTAACTCCTCTTCCAGTTCCTTAACCCTATTTTCTAACTCCTTCACTCTATCCGAATACTCGGGCAGTCTCCTTATATGCCCTCTGGTTTTCAACCAGAGGCGATGAGGCATGGCTGGCATGCCGGAAACAACCTCACCGGACCGAATGGATTTGGTCACACCAGATCTTGCACCAATCATGACCCGATCACCTATCTCAATATGGTCTGTAAAACCGACCTGCCCTCCTATAACGACGCTCTTTCCTATTGTGGTGCTTCCCCCAATACCCACCTGGGCGACGATAATGGTATTGTCACCCACAACTACATTATGCCCTATTTGAACAAGGTTATCGGTTTTTACGCCCTTCCCAATCAATGTCTTACCAAGGGCGGCCCTATCAATGGCATTATTTGCCCCGATCTCGACATTATCTTCTATCTGAACAATCCCTGTTTGTGGAATCTTGACGCTTTCATCACCATCCCTGGCGTAACCAAAGCCATCACTTCCTATGACAGTTCCCGCATGAATAATTGCTTCCCTCCCTATTATACAATCGGACATTATTGTTACATTTGGATAGATAACACTTCCATCTCCCACGGTGACCCTGTCGCCAACATAGACACCTGGGAAAAGAATGACTTCATTGCCTATTACTGACTCCCTCCCAACATAAACAAAGGGATAGATGGATACATCTCTTCCCACCTGAGTTCCTTCTCCGATTATGGCTTTTTCACTAATTCCCGGGAAGCGAGGGACCGGAGGAGCAAACATGGCCGCCACCCTGGCATAGACAAGGTAGGGATCAGAAACTATTAATTGTGGGGCTTGATAAAGACTGGAAAGTTCCCTCACGATAAGGGCCGATGCCTTTGTTACCCTGATCTGATCCTTTAACCGTGGGTCCGCCAAAAAGGATATCTCTCCCTTTTGAGCTAAAACAAGGGAATTGATCCCTTTTATGAGAATCTGATCATTGCCTACGACGGTGCCACCTGTTGATTCAGCTATGTGCTTAAGGGTCAGTTCCAAGGCTGTCAACCTATTTCTCCGTTTCCTCTTTCATCTGATCATAGGCCTTGATGACCTTTTCGGTAATGTCGACTGGGTCGGCACAATAAAGAACACCGCCCGCCTTCTTTTCCATTATCAAGGTGTAGTTTCCCTCTGAGCCCATCTTTTCAATGATCTTTCCTAATTCCTTAAGGATCCGTTCTTTTTCCTTTTCCTGCCCCCTCATCATCTCTTCATTCAAATCCTTGTAAAAATATTCCAGCTCTCTGGTCTTTCTCTTAATGGTCCTCCTTTTATCTTCCTGGGCATCCATACTCAACATCATAGCCTGTTTCTCCAATTCCTTCCTTAACTCCAAAAGTTCCTTTTGCATTGCATCAAGCTGTGCCTGGAGGACATTTTTTTTCTTCTGTAGAAGCCCAACGACCTTTTGCCCTTCCTTGGATTCCTGGAGACATCTTTGAAGATCAATTAAACCAACCTTGATATGGTCTTCCCCCAGGGCTATACTATGGGCCAATAGGACCCCAATAATAGAAAATAAGAGACTCTTTTTCATTCTTGACTCCCTGCTTGAATTCTCTTGCGTTGGAAATACGGTAACTAAAAATTAGGTGTGAATCTTACCCTATTTCTCCTCTATTAGTCAACTAACCTAAAATGGTGTTCCAATAGTAAACTCCCAGCTGCTAGATGCCTCACCAGGCTTCCGGTCAAGATTATACGCCCATTCCAACCGTAGAGGTCCTACCGGTGAATACCATCTTATCCCTGCCCCAGCACTCCGCCTAATTCCACTGAAGGTATAGTCCTCATCCTTGGTAAAGACATTTCCCGCATCAAAGAATAGGACACCCACAACTCCCTGCTCCTTCACAAGGGGAAATCGGAATTCAATGTTATAGACCATCATCTTTTCTCCACCTATCCTGTCACCGGTAACCGGATCAACAGGTGAAATGGAGTGATAATCAAAACCCCTGACCGTATTCATTCCCCCTAAGAAGAATTTTTCATAAACGGGCAACTCGCCTCCTGGTCTCTTCTCAACATAGCCCCATCTTCCCTGCACGGAAAATGCTGCATCCCAGAAAAAAGGGAAAAACCAGGCCGATCTGGGTTTGTATTTGGTAAAATAG
>DAOVGH010000079.1 GCA_030672485.1 Desulfobacterales bacterium
GAGATACAGGAGATCATAAGAGGTGTAGAAGAGCATCTGGGTGATAAGGGGAGGGTTTTGGTTCGGTATTCAGGAACGCAGAACATGTGCCGGGTGATGGTTGAGGGACCTACGCGCGAAGATACTGAGAACTACTGCAAAAAAATTGCTGATGTGCTCCGGGAAAAACTCGGTTAATTAATCCTAATGAGGAGGTAACGAAATGCCCTTCAAAGTGATTGTGACCAAAGATTTTGATCATATGAGCGAGGTTGCTGCCCAAATAGTGGTCAAAGACATAAAAAATACCTTGAATAATAGAGATAACTATGTCCTTGGTTTAGCCACCGGTAGTACACCTACCGGCCTTTATAAGCATTTTGCCAAGGCAGCTAATGCAGGGGCGTTTGACTGCTCCAGAATCCAGAGTTTTAATCTGGATGAATATATAGGCCTCCCTGGAGAAAATGCCCAGCAACGCGCCCTACATCCTGAAAGCTATGGTTTCTTTATGGTGCAGGAGCTCTTTGGACTGCTTCAAGAAAAATTCAAAGAAACAAATGTACCCTGGGGCACGCTCGTTGATCAGGAAAAACTTCTGGCTGAGCTTAAGGTCAGTCCTGGTGATTGGGAGGAGCAAGGTGCTGATAAAGGAGGGGCTATCGGAATCAAGGCTAATGCTCAATCTGAATATCTCAGGTGGATTCGAAGTCAGATATTAGATGCGTACTGGAAAAAAATTGAGCGAAACGGAGGGATTGACCTTCAGGTTGTGGGGGTTGGTGGACGTGGTCATGTAGCCTTTCACGAGTCGGGTATCCCTTTTGAGGGAAACAAGCTGCTTCTGGTTAAACTTGATGAAAATACCGTGGCAAATGCCGTAAAAGACGGACACTTTCCAAGCAGACAGCAAAGCCCATGGTATGCCATTTCTATGGGGACTGAGCTCGTTTACAGCGCAAAAACGGTCCTTCTTCTGGCCAATGGAGATCGCAAGGCAGATCCTGTAGCAGAATCCCTCTTAGATGATCCCACACCTTTAGTCCCCATATCCTATGGGCAAATATTTTCTGGCAAAGGCGGTGACATGGTCTATGTAATCGATAAGGCCGCTGGCAAAAAGGTCTTGGAGAGTGTAGAGACGATAAGCCAACGTGGTGTTGATATTGAGGATATTAGTGACCAAGAAGCTTCTAAGAAGGTTGAGGACTTAGTGTTTTTCAGAAACCCTGATTCGGGCTTGATGGGATAGCCTGCTTCGCTATTTTTTGCTATTGCAACCGTGCATACTTGCTAGCCAATCTACCCTCCTTATAAGACGCCCCAAGAACGCCTTTCTGATGCACGGCATTTATGAAAAAATAGAGCAAAAGAGGTCTTTCGAGTAAATGTATTTCTCAGAAAGGATAAAGATCTTTTTTAAAGAAAGTCTGCGGTATCAAAGAATTTATTTTGGGAAGAGCCTAAAGAACGTCGCACCCGGTGCCATTGTTCTCTTTCCAGTTCAAGGCAGTCAGCTTAACTGTGGGCTGACCGGTATTGTAACCTTTAAAAAGAAGGAGGTTGCCACACCCACAATCCCCATAAGCAAGATAGAATCCATGATTTCTCACCTCAAGGAATATACCTATGAAAAGATAAGGGGGGAAACCGGAGACCTCATAGCCCATTATCTCGGCGGAGAGGCCTTTATCAGAGAGCTGCGAGATCTTATCGGGGACCTCAACACTA
Organism: Desulfobacterales bacterium; assembly: GCA_030672485.1. Taxonomy (GTDB): domain Bacteria; phylum Desulfobacterota; class DSM-4660; order Desulfatiglandales; family B25-G16; genus JABXJZ01. Next base: position 1,711 of record DAOVGH010000079.1, read on the forward strand.
CATCATCTCTGTATGCAATCTTCAAAGATCCCTCCACCCGGAAAAGACTTAGGAAGACCTCCTTTGCCTTGGAAAGGATAACTAAAGGGGAAGAAGACCGATACCATCAAAGGTTGAATCTCCTCTCCCTCGTGGAAAATGAGGTCATCACCAAGGGAATAACCCTGTTAAAGGATATCGTCTGGTCCTTGCAAGAAGAGACATTAAGGAATTTAGAAAAGATACAGGAGCTATCCGCCTTTACCCGCACAGGTATGCCTCTGCCGGCCTTTAGCCAAATTAAGAATTTGAATACCCTCTTCAATAACCTGGATCGATTAGAGGTAAGGGGGAGAGACTCGGCAGGCATTTCCGTTATTATTGCAGTAGGGAAAAGGGATTATCTTCGCTTTGAAAGAGCCTTAAAAAGGAGATCGTTATTGCAAGAGCTTTCCGCCCGCCAGAAGGAGGAGATCCTTGTAAACAGGGCTATTACCGTTCACAGGGGTGAGGGCACTGTCTCCGTTAGCTTTGCTTACAAGATTGCAGCCCAGATAGGGCAGTTAGGCGACAATGTAGAGTTCTTAAGAAAACAGATACGTGGTGATAGGATATTTCACATTCTGATTACCCTTCCCGGTCTCTATCAGACCATAATTGCCCACACCCGCTGGGCCTCTCTCGGGGAAATCAGCGAACCAAATTGCCATCCGGTTGATAACGTCATTGCTCAAAATGATAGAGTGGATGAATCTCACGATCATAAGGGAACTATTCACGTGTGCCTCAACGGGGATATCGATAACTATCCCATGTTAAAGGAGGAGTTCGAAAAGGAGACAAAAAAACCCATCCCGCCCCAGATCACTACTGACACCAAGATCATACCCCTTCAGATACAAAGATATCATGATAGCGGCCATCCCATTGAGGAATCATTCCGCCTGGCTGTTAACGACTTTATGGGTTCCCACGCCATAGCCATGCACACCGATATTGCCCCGGGAAGGGTTTTCCTGGCACAGAGAGGGAGCGGACAGACGCTCTTTATCGGCTTGGGCAAGGAGCACTATATCACTGCCTCGGAGATCTATGGTCTGGTGGAGGAGACATCTCAATATATAAGGATGGGGGGTGAAAAGACCCTTGCCGGACCGGAGGATAAAGGCGAGGGACAGATATTTATCCTGGATCAGAACTCACGGGGTGGACTTGCTGGGATCAAGGCAATGCATTATGACGGAAGCCCCATTCAACTTTCTCAAGACACTATAAAACGGACCGAAATCACCTCAAGGGATATTGACCGCCAGGATTTTCCCCACTACTTCCTGAAGGAGATCTCTGAATCCCCTGGAACTGTTGAAAAGACAGTTCAAAACAGATTGAGGGCAGTGCAAGAGAATGGGAAAAGGCACCCACTGATAATCTTAGATGATCGGGTTATCCCTCCCAGGTTAGCAGAGGCCTTTCATCAAGACAGAATAAAGAAACTCTTCTTTATAGGCCAGGGGACTGCGGGGGTTGCTGCCCATGGTTGCGCCGAGCTCCTCAGATATTACCTTGCCGACAGCGGCATGCAAATTGCTCCCCTCAAGGCCTCGGAGTTTAGCGGGGCCCTTTCGAAAACCAGCCTGAAAGACACCTTGATTATCGCCATAACCCAGTCCGGCACTACCACCGATACAAATACCGCCATAGATATGGCAAGGGTGCGTGGTGCCCACACTATGGCCATTGTGAACCGGCGGGATTCAGATATCACCTTTAAGGTACATGGTGTCTTGTATACGAGCACCGGGAGGGACATTGAGATGTCCGTGGCCTCCACCAAGGCCTACTATTCCCAGATTGCAGCGGGCGGTATCCTGGGTCTAAAATTAGCACAGTTAACGGCAAGCAGGGACGATGAGTTTATCCTTGGGGAACTCGAAAGGCTTATGCGCGTCCCTTCCTTAATGAAAAAGGTCCTGGCAGAGGAAGGGGAGATCGCCAGATCCGCCCGGAGATTTGCGCCCACAAAAAAATACTGGGCGGTTGTTGGCAGTGGCTACAACAAGATCTCTGCGGATGAGATCAGGATAAAATTGAGCGAGCTCTGTTATAAGACCATTTCCTCAGATGTGGTTGAAGATAAGAAACATATTGACCTCTCCTCAGAACCCCTCATTCTTATCTGTGCAGCCGGGAACAGGGGTAATGTTATAAATGATATCATCAAGGATACGGCCATATTCAAGGCCCATCAGGCCACTACCATTGTGATCGCCGCCGAGGGTGAGGAAGGATTTAAACCCTATGCAGACTCATTAATCTATGTGCCAGAGATAGAGGAGCGTTTCTCTCCCATTCTAACAACACTGGCAGGTCATCTCTGGGGTTATCATGCAGCAAGGGCGATAAATGAAGAATCCCGTTTTCTTTTCGATTTCAGAGAGGAGATCAGTGGCTATATCTCGACCTCCCTTGAAAAAGGTCTGGATATCTACCAAACAATACTTGAGAAGCCCTTTCAAGAGAAAACCGCCAGATTCTCTTCTCATTTCAAAAAAAGACTGGAGGATAGACGATATGCCACAGCCATGGAATTAAAAGCCGCCTCTGATCTGACCCTTCTTTTAAAATATCTCTCCGGACGGTTACCTATGTCCGACTTCGAACTTGATTTCGGCGTTAGCGGTACAGCCCCCCATATGTTTGATGTCTTTTTTCGCTGCATAGGAGAGACCATAGATGATATGGCCAGACCGATAGATGCAATAAGGCATCAGGCAAAAACAGTGACCGTAGGAACAAGCAGGATATGGGAACCGATTGAGGGATTGCTCTTTGAGATCCTGGGTAAAAATGGATTTGATGTAAGCAATCTTACCAATAAGAATGTTATCGTGTTAAAAAACCTCCAGGGCGTTATCTCTCAAGCAAAAGGCGAGACGCTTTATAAGATCGAAAACCTCACGTATACCGGGGAGCCAGTTGAAGATTCAAAGATTGAACTGGTGAGGAAGAAGGGAACTGCCGCTAGACTAAAATCCAGGGTGGAGGCCGATAACCGACTAAAGGGAACAAAGAGGATCATTGTCAAGGCCGGGAATGTCTTTATTGGAAAGGGAAAGATCGATAACAGGAGTATCCTTGTCATCCCTCTAATGAAAAAAGGCCCCAACATTGACCATCTCCTGCTTCTCAATGTCGGCTTTAGGAAAGAAATAGATCTGCAAAAAAAGGTGAAGGCCCTGGGTGACAAACTTGCCCACATCAAAAATATTGTTGAAGAGACAGACTTATCCTGGCAAGATGAATATCTGAGCCTGCTTGCTGTTGAGGAGCTTTTTGGCAATTCCGCAGAAAAGATAGCTGAGTTTATCATATCTTCCGCCTCCACCGGCAAATCTTAAATCCACCTTTTAGGCCTACTTTCTTAGCTGCAAACATTACTGGCAATTCTCTTTTTTTAGATTGATATTAGTGAATCAGCGACTAAAGAGATGGCACTTGCTTCATTAGAAAAGGTATTGAGGCAAGAGGCAATACTCAATCCTGTGAACGTTCCGCACGCGTCCCGGTTGACGGTTGATTAATATAAATCTGCAAACCCGTTGACAACCCATTCAAAAAGAAGTAGTCTATTAGACGTCTATTTAATATATAGGAGAGAATATGCGAAGGGTAACTGAACGAAGTCTCAATGAGGGACGGATCACCCTGAAGGTTCCGCCATCTAAAAAGGTTCTTCTTAAAAAGGCTGCAGTGGCAGCAGAGGAAGACGGCATCCCTTTGAGTGCCCTGATCGCAGAAGCCATTGA
>DAOVGH010000022.1 GCA_030672485.1 Desulfobacterales bacterium
ATCATATCCTCTGTCCTCATTCTCGTAGCCAGCACGGACTGATGACCATCCCTGAAGGTCATATCCTGGATCTTAAGGGGGTTTTTCGGACCTTCTTTCATGACATTATCCATTTTCAATCTCCTTTTTATGTTGCTTATATTGATGGTTAAAAAACTTTCGATTAATACCTCAAATTATATATGTATTATATCATATCAGTCAACAACATCATAAAATCCTTTTCTTCACCTTTGAAACCACTAGTCGTGGCCGGTAAACGCATCATAATAGCCCTCTTTTCAAAAGGGTAAGTTGATTCGCGCTGGAAATTGAGTGTAGTTTACTCTACAATAATTCCCCGAACTTTTTACAAGAGGAGGAGAAATCATGAACCAAGAAAAAAAACTCCAAGCAAAAGGAGAGAAACCCGAACGTAACGAGACAAAGCCCAGTGACTCCACATTAAAAAAAGCCGATCCGGTTAAACGGACAATAGCGTTTGTCATCGATGCTGTAGCCTCTATGGTAGTAGGGCTTATCCCTTTGATCGGAGGGCTTATTGGCGCCCTTTATATGCTTTTTCGGGATGCTTTGCCTATCGAGGCCCTTGAATTTAATAGCTTGGGCAAAAAAGCCCTGAAATTATCCGTAGTAATGACGGAAAACCCTACATCCAAAATAGATTATGCTACATCTGCAAAAAGAAATTGGATGTTTGCCCTCGGTCCAGTTATGTTGTTTTTCTTATTGATACCCATTATTGGCTGGATCATCGATATCCTTCTTGGAATCGCTGTCTTTATCTTGGTTATCATTGAAATCATTAAGATCATCTCAGATGAGAAAGGCATACGATTAGGCGATAAGATGGCTGGCACAATGGTTATCGAGAGGTAGATAAGGGCGCGGCAATAAGGAGTTCTTTTTTTGTTCCAAAGGAGGGATAGCTGATGGATCGCGAAAGGTGGGACAAAAGATCTGCGTTTGTTATGGCAGCAATCGGCTCTGCCATTGGTCTGGGTAATGTCTGGAGATTCCCCTATGTGGCATATGCTAACGGAGGAGGTGCCTTTTTAATACCTTATATAATTGCCCTGATTACAACTGGTGTTCCATTGGTCGCCTTAGAGTACTACCTTGGTATCAGGTATCAACGTGGACCTACTGAAGCATATGGTTTTATAAGAAAAAAGTCCAACTATATAGGATGGTTCGCTCTCTGTGTGGCGACTATGATAACCTTTTATTACACCGTTGTAATTGCATGGGCATGGAACTATATGCTTTATTCAATCGGTGTGAAATGGGCTGGCATAGAAAGTGATTTTTTCTTTGGCAAGGTATTAGGGTTATCTAAAGGTATTGACCAACTGCATGGCATCCAGTGGCCTCTCGTTCTGGGAAACTTTTTAACCTGGCTTGCCATCTTTCTCATCCTCTTTAAAGGTATAAAGGTTGTTGGTAGGGTTGTTAATTGGACAGTCGGTATTCCATGGCTCCTATTGGCCGTATTGTTTGTCAGGGGCATAACTTTGAATGGAGCGGCTTCAGGATTAGATTTCTACCTGAGGTCTGATTTCTCAAAATTGCTCGACCCAAATGTCTGGCTGGCAGCCTATGGTCAGATCTTCTTCTCATTATCTTTAGGCTTTGGCATTATGATTGCCTATGCATCTTATCTTCCTAAGGATTCAGATATTAATACGAATGCATGGGTTGTATCCTTTGCCGACTGCGCAACCTCCTTCTTTGCCGGGTTTGCAGTATTTTCTACCCTAGGATATTTAGCCATGGTTACAAATCAACCTTTAGATAAGGTTGTTGGGGGAGGACCTGCCCTTGCATTTGTTATCTATCCAACTGCAATAGCACAACTGCCCGGGGGTGTCTTCATACAGTCCATCTTTGGCGTTATGTTCTTCTTTACCTTACTGACTTTGGGGATAGATTCTGCCTTTTCAGGGGTTGAGGCTATTGTTGCAGGGTTAAAAGATTCTTTTAAGATTAGAAGAGAGGTGGCCCTCTTCTGGTTTTGTCTGGTCGGCTTTTTGACTGGATTTTTGTATACCTCAAAAGCCGGGCTATTCTGGTTAGATGTAGTTGATCACTGGATGAACTGGGGATTGGTGATTGTAGGTCTGCTCGAAGCAATACTAATCGGCTGGTTCTATGATATAAACAAGATTAGTGCTGATATCGATTCAACCTCTGAAATCAAGTTGGGTAAGTTCTGGGTATTCTGTATAAAAATCGTAACACCTTTAGTGCTCCTAGTTACTATAGTATTAAGTATCTATAAGGAGATATTGAATCCCTATGGGGGATATCCAACATGGGCCTTGATGATAGGTGGTTGGATATTGATGATTACGTTGCTGTTCCTTTCTATCTTACTACAGGAGAGGGAATACTTGCCAAATATGACCAATAAGTTCCTCATATTCATTGGATGGCTGATCATCTATGTTGGAATGATACTCTCTTTCTATCTGTTCTATAGAGCGACAATGAGATTGTGGGCATCATTTCTGTTAGGTGCCTCTATTGTCGCGGGTGCCGCAATTATTAATGCAGTAAGAAAGAAGGGCTTGCAAAGTGCGTAGAATAAGGGGGTAGTATGAGTGCTAGTGCTATAATAATGGCAATCTTGGGCTTTGTTATCCTATTTGGTGGAACCTTTTACGGTCTTTCAAAAATGAAAAAACGTAGAAAACCAGAAACTAAAAACCTGGCTTGACAGGCTCGCTTACCACCCATAACATTAAACACTACACAGATGTTGATGAAATAATGCTCAGGGTAACTTAAGGAGGAGATAGTATGTTCAACTCATTCAAAATAGCTGTTCTTTTGAGCGCTTTAACAGCTCTTATCCTTATAATTGGCCATTTATTTGGAGGGCAGCAAGGGCTCATCATAGCCTTTATTTTTGCCCTGATCATGAACGGGAGCAGTTACTGGTTTTCAGATAGAATTGTCCTCTCCCTTTATAGGGGAAGGGAATTGAGATATGAGGATGCCCCTGATTTACACAGGATTGTAGAAAGATTGTCACACCAAGCATCGATTCCCAAACCGAGAATCTATCTGATCCCTTCTCAAAACCCGAATGCCTTTGCTACAGGAAGAAACCCCGATCATGCAGTTTTAGCAGTTACCGAGGGTATATTGAGCATACTCAATCAAGAGGAGCTTGAAGGGGTCCTGTCCCATGAATTGGCCCATATAAGAAACAGGGATATATTAATCGGCTCCATCGCAGCTACCTTGGCAGGAGTGATCATGGTGCTTGCCAGTATGGCCAGATGGGCTGCTCTATTTGGAGGATTCGGCAGGGATGATGAAGAAGGTGCCGGTGGTATAGTAGGCCTTCTGGCTATGGCCATCCTTGCCCCCATTGCTGCAATGCTCATACAGCTTGCTATCTCACGATCCAGGGAATATCTCGCAGATGAAACTGGTGCCGGGCTATCAAAAAGCCCCCAGGGATTGGCACGTGCACTTGAAAAACTGAGCCTGGCCTCTAAAAGGATTCCACTGAAGGCCAGTCCTACCACAGCTCAGGCCACAGCCCATATGTTCATTGTGAATCCCTTCAGCGGGAGATCATTAATGACCCTCTTTAGCACCCATCCTTCAGCGGAAGAGAGGATTAGAAGGCTAAGGGCCATGGGAGGTATGAGGGAATAGGCATCCCTTCAAAAATTATCCAGGTTTCGATTTTGAAGTAACCGACATATTAGAGGCAAATTAGAGGCAAAAGCAGCATAAAAACGAAAGGGCCGGAAGTAAATTCCGGCCCTTTTCTCTTATCCAGACAGGTGTCAATGAAATTGAGAGTAAACAATTTCAAGGCGGCCAAGAAAGGGGTTTTGCCCCTAACCTTGCCCGTAGCCAAATCAAACACTGACAGTACATCTTGGAGGGCCGTTTCGCTTGACACACAAGCGCCACTCCTCTATACTGCCCTCGCTGAAAACTGCTATCAATTCGATGTTACTGCTGGCGTAAGGAGGAGAACTCCATGCGGATCCTTGTGTGCGATGGACTTCATGAGCAGGGAGTGCGGATTTTCGAGAAGACTCAAGGGATCGAAGCGGAGGTTCACGAGCTTCTGGACGCCGAGGATCTCCTGAAACGGATCAACGATTTTGAGGGGCTAGTACTTCGTGGCCGCACCCAGATCAACCAGGAGGTTCTTAAACGGGCATCACGCCTGCGCGTAATCGGCCGGGCAGGCATCGGTGTGGACAACATCGACATCGAAGTAGCCACGCAGCGAGGCATTCTGGTAATGAACACGCCGGGGGCCAATGCCATGGCCGCTGCTGAACATGCCCTAGCCCTGATGCTGGCTCTCGCCAGACATATCCCCCAGGCGGATCAATCCATGCGGGCCTACAAATGGGAAAAAAAGAAGTTCCTAGGGACCGAGCTCTACAATCATACACTGGGAATCATTGGCCTGGGAAGGATAGGTTCCATTGTGGCCAATCGGGCCTCAGACATGAAGATGAGGGTGGTGGCCCACGATCCTTACATCTCCGCGGATGTTGCTGCCAAGCTCGGCGTGGAGATGGTCTCCCTGGATGAACTCTTTCGAGACTCCGACTTCATCAGTTTACATACACCTCTCACTAAGGAGACCACAGGCCTGCTGGATGAGGCTGCCTTCAAAAAGATGAAGCCGGGGATGCGAATCATCAACTGTGCCAGAGGCGGGATTATTGACGAGGCTGCCCTCTGTGAGGCCATCAAGGACGGCATAGTGATGGGGGCTGCCCTTGATGTCTTCTCCAAAGAACCACCGGTGCACAGCCCTCTGCTTACCCTGCCCCAGATCATCGCCACCCCACATCTCGCTGCCTCCAGTGAACAAGCCCAGATGAATGTGGCCACAGCCATTGCCGAGCAGATGGTAGATTACCTCCTCAATG
>DAOVGH010000021.1 GCA_030672485.1 Desulfobacterales bacterium
ATATAAAAGGCCAGAGAAAGAAAATGAAGGTCTGTACAAGGTGTCTGAGATCCGGACTGGTATACAAGGAAGCAGTAGGCAGTAAGCAGTAAGCACTTTGTATCGATCCTCTCCCTGCTTGATACTGCATACTCCATACTGCCTACTGTTTTCTCAAATCCGTTCTACCTTTAATACCTCCTTAATCTTCTTTATCTTTGAAATAATATCCCTTAACTGACTATAATCAGAGACCTCAATGGTAAAAGTGGATATCCCCTTTTTGTCAATCGTTGTCTGGACATCTGCATCTACGATATTAGCCTCGCTCTGGGCAAATATAGCACTTATATCGGCTAGCATCCCCTTTTTGGAGATATTGGTAACCTTCAATCTTGCTACATAACTCACATCTTCAGAAGGTTCCCACTCCACCTCTACCAGCCTATACGGGTCAACATCTCTAATATGCCGACAATCTCTTGTATGAATGGTGACCCCCCTTCCCCTGGTAATAAAACCGATAGCTGGTTCCCCTGGTAGTGGGTGACAACACTTTCCAAAGCGAATGAGCATATCACTCACCCCTTTGACCTTAATCCCAATGTCGCCCTTTTTCCTTCTTATCCTGTGAACTATCCTCTGGACAAAGCCCTCTGACTTACCCTCTTTTATCTCCAAATGAGGGACAAGTCGGTTTAGGACCTGTTTTGCCGAGACTTTGCCATACCCGATATTGGCCAGCAGATCATCCACACTCCTTAGGGAGAACCTATGGACCACATCTAAAAGCCGCTCATTTCTGAATTGCCTTGATAAATTAAGGTTGAATTTCTTAAGCTCTTTTTCCAAGATATCCCTTCCAATAGCTATACTCTCTTTCCTCTCTTCCTTTTTTATCCATTGTCTGATCCTGGTCCTGGCCGTGGATGTCTTTACAAAATTGAGCCAATCCTTACTGGGCTTATGGTTCTTGGAGGTAAGAATCTGGACCATATCCCCGTTTCTGAGCTCGTAGCTCAACGGGACTATCCTTTCGTTTACCTTGGCACCTGTACATCTATTTCCAACCTCTGAATGTATACTATAGGCAAAATCAACCGGGGTTGCTCCCTTGGGAAGTGCCTTGACCTCGCCTTTAGGCGTAAAAACGAAGGTCTCGCCGCTAAAAAGATCTAATCTGACTGATTCCAAAAATTCCTTTGGATCAGTCAGGCTTTTCTGCCATTCTAACAACTGTCTCATCCATGCGTATTGATCGTGCATCTCTTTATCCGATTCATATCCCTCTTTATACCTCCAATGAGCAGCGATCCCCTCTTCGGCGATTCTATCCATATCCCATGTTCTTATCTGTATCTCCATTCTCTCCCCCAGAGAAGTGATTACGGTGGTGTGCAAAGACTGATACATATTGGGCTTAGGCAGGGAGATATAATCCTTAAAACGGCCTGGCACCGGTTTCCACATGGAATGGATCAGACCCAAGACCTCATAGCACTCCTTCACGGAATTCACTATTATCCTGAAGGCCAGGACGTCGTAGACCTGATCCGTATTGAGGTCCTGCTCCATCATCTTTTGATAAATACCAAAGAAATGCTTATGTCTTCCCTTTATCGTGGCCTCTATATCGGACTCACGTAATCTCTTGGATAAAACCTCCTTTGTCTCCCTGATAAATTTCTCCTGTGCCTCCCGCCTCTGGGCAATCCCCAACCGTATATCCTCATAAATTTTCGGCTCAAGGTAAAAGAGGGAGAGATCCTCCAAGGTTGACTTTAGCCAGTAAATACCCATCCTTCCAGCAAGAGGTGCATAAATATCAAGGGTTTCCCTTGTAATTACCTCCTGCTTTTCGGGAGGCTGAAAACCCAGGGTTTGCATATTATGCAACCGATCTGCCAATTTAACCAGAAGGACCCTGATATCAGTAGCCATGGCGAGAATCATCTTTCTCATGTTCTCTGCCTGCTGTTCCTCTTTGCTCAAGAACTGTATCTTGCTCATCTTGGTAACACCATCTACTATGGTTGCCACCTTCTTGCCGAATAGATATTCGATATCCGTTAGCTCAGCCAAGGTGTCCTCGACCGTATCATGGAGAAGACCAGAGGCAACACTCACCTCGTCCATCTTCATCTTGGTGAGAATTCCGGCAACCTCCAAGGGGTGGGAAAGATACGGCTCCCCGGATAAACGGACCTGTTCCTTGTGCACCTTGGCTGAATAGACATACGCCTTTTCAATGAGACCTGTATCCGCAGCGGGATGATACGACACGATCTCCGATGTTATGTCATTTAAGCGAATCATACAGGCCCTGGACAACCTCCTTTATGGCTTCAGGTGCCTTGTTTATGGGTATCAATCTGACATCTGGATCAGAGCGAAGCCTGATCTCAATAGAGTCTTCTTTAAGCGTTCTGACACTAACAGCAACCCTCACAGGTATGCCCAGAAGATCAGCGTCCTTGAGTTTGAATCCCGGTCTCTCATCCCTGTCATCCAGAAAAACCCCCGTGCCTAGATCACTCAGATGCCGGTATAAATCTTCCGCCACTTTTCTAACACGGGCTTCATGCAGCTCAAGGGGTAGGATCGTTATTTCAAAGGGGGAGATAGATACAGGAAAGATAATACCGTTGTCGTCGTGACTCTGTTCTATAGCTGCTGCCACAACTCTTTCAATACCTATACCGTAACACCCCATAACAATGGGGGTTTCCTCACCATTCTTATCCAGAAAATTGGCCTTAAGGGCCTTAGTGTATTTTGTCCCCAATTTGAAGATATGGCCAACCTCTATTCCCTTACCAAACCGTAGCTCCCCTCCACACCTGGGGCATAGATCAGAGGAGGTTATCATCCTTAGGTCTGCATGCTGCTCCACCTGAAAATCCCTTCCCTCATTTACGTTGACGATATGCCTATCTTTCTCGTTTGCCCCCATTACCATGTTTTTCATCTCCTTCAAGGCAAAGTCAGCCAGTTTCCTTACCTTCAAGCCAATGGCCCCTGCGAAGCCCATCGGGGCACCAGTTACATCAAATACAGTTTCTGGATCAGCCATAGCAAGCTCTTGAGCATTAAGGACATTTCTCAGCTTGGTTTCATTCAATTCATGATCGCCCCTCACTAAAGCAGCAATTGGTCCCTGTTCAGTTTGATAGATGAGGGTTTTGACCAGTTTTTCGGGCCCGACCGACAAGAATTCAGTCACCTCATCTACGGTTCTTATTCCCGGTGTATCTACGACCTGGAGTTCTTTTTGCCTCTCAGCACATCGAGAATCATCCTCCCTTACTATTACCTCCGCCTTTTCTAAGTTGGAGGCATAGTTACAATTTTGACAGCTTACAATATCGTCCTCACCGGTATCCGATAGGACCATGAATTCATGGGAAAAACTGCCACCTATAGCTCCTGTATCTGCCTCGACTGCCCGAAATTTCAGTCCACACCTTCTAAAGATAGCCTCATATGCCACATGCATCCTTTCATAACTCCGGTTGGACCCCTCTTCATCTACATCAAAGCTATAGGCATCCTTCATGGTAAACTCCCGGGCCCGCATAACTCCAAATCTCGGCCTGATCTCATCCCTGAACTTGGTCTGGATCTGATACAGGATAATGGGCAGTTGTTTGTATGAATGGATCTCCCTTCGAACGAGGTCAGTTATGACCTCCTCATGGGTTGGGCCCAGGCATGATTCCCGATTGTGTCGATCCCTGAACCTCAGGAGCTCTGGTCCATAATAATCCCATCGACCGCTTTCCATCCATAAATCACCTGGTTGTACCCCTGGGAGCAGGACTTCAATGGCACCAGCCTTGTCCATCTCTTCCCTGACAATGCCTTCCACCTTCTTGAGAGCCATCAATCCAAAGGGAAGATAGTTATAGATTCCTGCTGCCAGCTTTCTGATCATCCCAGCCCTGAGCATTAATTGGTGACTTATAATCTCCGCCTCGGCAGGTACCTCTTTAAGCGTAGGAATAAAGAATTGTGAATATCTTCTTGAAATAGAGGCCATAATCGAAGATTGATGATTGAAAATTGACAAACGAAAATCTAAAATATTCAGTCGAAAATCGTCAATCTAAAATATTCATTCGTTCGCCATCTTTTTGACTTCTTTAATAAGTACGCTCGCCAGATCTGACTCAGGCACCTTTTTCATCAATCTGCCCTTCTTAAACAATGTGCCTTGGCCCTGTCCGCCAGCAATACCGATGTCAGCCTCTCTTGCCTCTCCAGGCCCATTTACAACACATCCCATAATGGCCACCTTAATAGGAGTCGTAATCTGATCCAGGGCATCTTCAACTGTTTCAACCAAGGTGAAAAGATCTATTTCACACCTTCCGCATGTGGGGCAAGATATGATTTCCGCTCCCCTCTGTCTCAGACCCAGGGCCCTTAAGATCTCATAAGCCACCTTAATCTCCTCTACCGGGTCACGGGTTAGAGAGACCCTGATTGTGTCTCCTATGCCCTCCGATAGTAATAATCCAATCCCTAGGCAGTTTTTGACGGTCCCTGATATGAGGCTTCCGGCCTCGGTCACACCTAAATGTAACGGGTAGTCAACCTTCTCACTCAGAAGCCTATATGCCGATATCATTTGCAAGACATCTGATGATTTCAGGGAAATCTTAATGAGATGGAAATCTAAATCCTCCAAAATCATTACATGACTCATGGCACTCTCAACCATGGCATCTGCTGTCGGGTGACCGTACTTTCTTACAAGAGCCCTGTCAAGAGAGCCGGAGTTAACCCCAATCCTTATAGGAATTGCCTGATATCGGGCAGCGGCGACAATCTCCTGAATTTGTTTCCTTCCGCCAATGTTTCCTGGATTCAACCTCAGCGCATCAGCACCATTCTCTATAGCTGCCAGGGCAAGCCGGTAGTCAAAATGAATATCGGCAATAACCGGAGTAGCTACCTGAGATTTTATCTCTCTAAGGGCAGAGGCGGCCTTCATATCTGGCACTGCCAGGCGAACAAGCTCACAGCCAGCGCTCCTTAGCCGTTCTATCTGTCTTACCGTAGCAGCTACATCCTGAGTCGGGGTATTGGTCATGGACTGTACCACTACCGGGGCACCGCCACCTATCTTTACCCCACCAATACTTATTTGTCTGCTACGGCGTCTTTTCATTTAAAAATAAGGGATTAAAGAATAGTCTTTTTCTCAAACTCTCCTTTTTGGCAACCTTTGTGCCCTGTTCCCTCACCTATGGTACCTCATTAACCGCATTAAAATCTGTTCCATCCGAGCACTAATCCCTTATGATCCTTGGAGTCATATTTAACAGCAGGGAGATCTTTACAGCGAAGGGATGACTGGGAAGCTCTGAGTGCCTTCAGTTTGCCTTAGCTATGGTCGCTTGTCCGTCGATACACAAGGTCTCTATGCATGCGGCAAGATCACGTATAGCCATAAAGTGTATTTTGAGGTTAGCTAAAAAGATGCCACATGTCAAGGCGATTTCAGAGTAGAAGGTAATGTACACAAACGGCATATTGAACCACTCCCTTACACTGCCTTTTTATTACCTTCTGGACAATGTAGTGGAAGGCATGGATGAAGATTTTCCCTTGCACTGAATGGCCTAATTCTGTTAAATTCCATACAGAAAATCCAAAACGGTCATTTATCAGTCACATTTCCCTTAGTAAACTAACCTCTCTTTTCGTCAACGGTGCGGACAAGCCGGGGACTATTGCGCGGATAAAAATAACCGAGGGGGCCGTGAAAGGTTGGTTAAGAGCCCACAAAACCTGAGTAGAAACCGTATAGAGTAAGGAGGAAAACATGGCTGAAGAAGTAATAGAGGGTGAAGGCTTTATTGTTAAAGACAAAAGGACTTTCGATACTCAGGGAAAGGTAAAGGAGGAATTTGGAAGGACAAAGAAGGAAGAAGTCAAGGAAAAGGAGAAGAGTACTACTCCCTTGCCGGAAGTCAATTTCTCCTCCTTCCTTCTCTCACTGAGTTCCTCAATCCTCCTTCACCTTGGTGAAATTGCAGATCCTCAGTCAGGAGAAAAAAAGAAAGACCTGGCCTTGGCAAAACAATCGATTGATATTATTAGGCTACTAAGAGACAAAACCAAGGGCAATCTTACCCAGGAAGAGGAAAAACTCCTGGAGCATCTTCTCTACGATCTCCGCATGCGTTTTGTGAATGCCAGCAAATAGTAATGACCTCCCCACGCACAGATGAGAAATCCAACTCCTGTTTCTCCAACCAGGCCCCAATTAAGATACTGGCACCAGCCAAGCTAAATTTGCTCCTAAAGATTACCGGACAGAGGACTGATGGGTATCACGAGTTGCTCTCTATTCTAGTTCCGGTGGATCTCTATGATAACCTAAGAATAAGCAAGTTGGAAAAGGGGCTAGAGGTTCATTCGACCGGTAGGGAGCTGCCCAGAGCCAAAGATAATCTGGTTGATAGGGCGGCTGTCTCTTTTTTTGAAAAAACCGGAATCACCGAAGGGGCCAAAATCACAGTAATCAAAAAGATACCTGTCTCTTCTGGTTTGGGTGGGGGCAGCAGTGATGCCGCAGCAACATTAAAAGGACTAAACGAGCTTTGGGGATGCCCCTTGTCAAGAGAAGATCTTGGAAGGCTTGCCCTCCCTCTAGGTGCAGATGTTCCGTTTTTTCTCCTGCAGAGGCCATCGATAGCCAGAGGGATAGGAGAAATACTCCAACCAATAGAAGACTTTCCTTCATTTTGGTATGTCATTGTCAGTCCGAATCTTATGGTCTCAACAGCATGGGCCTATAGGGGGGTCAAATTAAGGTTGACAAATAAAGATAATCAGAGTAGAGTAGAATCTCTTAAGAAAGCCACTTTCAATATCCCAGGTATTCTTTCCAACGATCTTGAAAGTGTTACCCTTAGCGAATATCCTTTTCTTTGTTCAATCAAGGCCTCCTTAATAAAGTCAGGCGCCCTTGGTGCGTTGATGACTGGCAGTGGGCCAAGCCTCTTTGGCCTTTTTGACTCAGCTGAAAAGGCCCGTGAAGCCGGAAAGATAATGGCACGCCAATGGCGCGACGGTGATGTGTTTGTAGTTAAAGGTATCTGAAGTGCCTGAAGCCCGCCCTGGTGCGACGTGCTTAAATCAGACTGTTAAGTCTATAAGGTGCTACGTGCTTTGATCAGCCTGATAATATTGTAGGTCAGGTCTGGGCCAGGGTTCAAAATGAGCTAAAGTGAACTAAAGTTATGGAGCGGATTATCTGGTATTGTGAATTTAGGAATTAATATAATTAGGGCCCAATTCACAGTTAATAAAGAGTTTCTATTGGCGGAGATTATTGATGGGTTATCCAGGAATAAAGTAAAAGTTGATTTTCTGTTTAAACTTTAGGCACTTTTTTCATGTAATCCTTGGGGTGTCGTCAAGCGGTAAGACACGGGCCTTTGGAGCCCGCATTCGGAGGTTCGAATCCTCCCACCCCAGCCAGGAAAAGAAGAGGGTCATTTTTAAGTAAGAGGAGAAAAACGGGAAAATTCCATGGATGAGCTTATTGATAGTCTAACGCTATTTGGCGGTACATCCAACCTAAACCTAACCAAAGAGGTATGTGAATATCTAAATATCCTTCCTGGGGAAATGGTAAACAAGACCTTTAGCGATGGAGAGACCCAAATAGAAATCGAGGAAAATGTACGAGGAAGACACACCTTTATCATCCAGTCCACATGCAGCCCAGTTAATGATAACCTAATGCAGCTCTTGATAACCACAGATGCGCTCAAACGGGCCTCTGCCAAAAGCATAACAGCTGTGATCCCCTATTATGGATATGCCAGGCAGGACAGGAAGGTCAAGCCACGGGTTCCCATAAGTGCAAAGCTGGTAGCCGACCTGATTACTGTAGCTGGGGTTAATCGTGTAATATCAATTGATCTTCATGTTGGGCAGATCCAGGGATACTTCAACATTCCTGTGGACAACATATTCTCAGCACCTATCCTCCTGAATTACATACGGAGGCATTTCGAAAACAACCTATCAATAATTTCGCCTGATGCCGGGGGTGTAGAGAGAGCAAGGGCCTTTGCCAAAAGGCTGAACGCCTCCTTGGCCATAGTAGACAAGCGAAGAGAGGCCCCTAATGTTGCCGAGGCCATGAACATAATTGGGGATATAAAGGGAAGAACAGCCATAATTCTTGATGATATGGTTGATACAGGTGGGACGCTGATTCAGGCTGCCCAAGCATTAATTCAAAATGGGGCGGAGAACGTTTATGCCTGCTGCATCCATCCGGTCCTCTCTGGTGATGCTACAAAGAGAATAGAGAAATCACCTATCGAATCACTGGTAGTAACTAATACAATTCCATTGGGTCAGAAGTCCTCTGAGTGTTCTAAGATTAAGGTTATTTCCGTGGCAGAGATCCTGGGAGAGGCCATAAAGAGAGTATACTTCTCAAAATCCGTCAGTTCCCTCTTTGTATAACTACCCGTGAAAACCTTCATGCTTTTGTAAGCGCAATTATGGAGTTGAAATGCAGTTAAGCGCTAAAGTGAGAACCAAAACAGGTAAGGGTCTGGCCCGGAAGCTGAGAAGCACGGGCAGGCTTCCCGCCATCTTTTATGGGCCAGAGGTAACCCCTGCCATGCTTTCCATAGATTATGCGGAGCTTAAAAAGATCCTTAAGGGAAAATCTGCTGAAAGTATCATATTTGATCTAAGGATAGACTCCGATGAAGAAGGTCAATCCAAAAAGGTTATGATAAAGGAGATACAAAGGGATCCGGTTACAAGGGACTATCTTCATGTAGATTTCTACGAGATAGCCATGGGAAAGGAACTGGAGGTAGATATTCCCGTCCGTTTGATAAACACACCAATGGGAGTAAGCGAGGGAGGTGTTTTAGAGCATATTCGGAGGAGGTTAAGGGTATCATGTACGCCGGAGAATATGGTAGATACAATAGATGTCGATGTATCTGGCCTTGATATCGGACAGTCAGTTCATATAAAGGACATTTCCTTTCCTCCAGGTTTGAAATCAATGGAGGATGAGAATCTCACGGTCGCCATAGTGGTTGCCCCGACTATAACCGCCGAGGAAGAAGAGGTAGCGGAAGCGGAAGAAGAGGTAGAAGAACCTGAAAGTGAGGGAACAGCAGGCGAAAAGGAGTCCTAAAGACATATACCTGATAGTGGGGCTCGGTAATCCGGGTTTTGAATACGAAAACAGCAGACATAACCTTGGATTTAAGGCGGTTGATATTTTATGTGAGAAATTAGGCCTTCATTTAACTGACCAACGCTTTCAAGCCCTGAGCACGAGTGCTAATTACCATGGTAAGAAGCTAATATTGACCTGCCCACAGACTTTTATGAATAGATCCGGTCTTGCAGTTAAGTATTTGGTAGAATACTACAAGCCAGAGATCGGAAATATGATGGTTGTCCATGATGACATTGACTTAGACGCAGGCCGTATAAAGATTGTCAGAGGGGGAGGGGCAGGAGGTCATCATGGGGTCGAGTCCCTAATCTATTACCTTGGAACAAAGGGATTCGACAGGGCCAGGATTGGGATAGGGCGACCAAGATATGATGAACCAATTGAGGATTTTGTTTTGAACCCTGTTTATGAGGATCAGCAAAGAACGATTGGGCACGTACTTCACTTGGTCGTAGAGGCCATTGAATCATTCATTCTGGAGGGAGTGGAGACGGCAATGAATAACTTCAATTCCTTGACGATGAGGGAAAAGGAGTAAAAAAGGGTAATGCAAGGTTTCACTGTTTATGCGCCTTATCTAGGGATCCTGGGTCTGATAATTGCCTACCTTATATTTATTTATGTCAAAAGGCATCCGAATGGAAGCCAGGTCATGAGGGACCTAGAGGACATGATCCATTCTGGTGCCATGGCCTTTTTGAAGAAAGAATATTCAGTTCTATTGGTTTTTATAGCCATTGTTTTTCTTATTCTTGGATATAGTATATCC
>DAOVGH010000035.1 GCA_030672485.1 Desulfobacterales bacterium
GAACTTTCCAGTTGAAATACCCCTGTAGTCTTGCCCTCACCGGTCAATCTAAAGGTTTCATCATCCCCCATCTCTATCTCATCTAAATTGACAAGTTGGCCGGTTGTCTCTTTTATGAGGTCCACTGTATCCTGGATAACCGTCAAGGTCTTAAGCCCTAGAAAATCAAATTTGATAAGTCCGAGCTGCGCCACCTGATCCATAGTATACTGGGTCATGACCTCCCCATTGGGTCCTTTAAACAGGGGAAGATATTCAACCAGGGGTCTATCAGATATGACTATGCCAGAGGCATGGGTGGAGGCATGTCTGGCTAAACCTTCTAAGGATCTGCTAATCCTCAAGAGCCTTCTTTCATCATCCGTTCCTTCTTCCATGGCCTTGAGTTGGGGCTCTGCCTCTATTGCCTCATCTAAGGTAATATTAATGCCTTCTGGAATGAGTTTGGCAATTCTATCGGCCTCCGCATAGGACATATTGAGAGAGCGAGCTACATCTCTTATAACAGCCCGGGCCTTCATTGTGCCAAAGGTTATTATCTGGGAGACATTCTCTCTTCCATACTTCTCACTGACATAATCAATGACCCTGTCCCTGTTCTTGATGCAAAAATCTATGTCAATATCAGGCATACTTCTTCGACCCGGGTTTAGGAAGCGCTCAAACAGGAGGTCATATTTGATTGGATCAATGTCGGTAATCTTAAGTGCATAAGCTGTAAGGGAGCCGGCAGCTGATCCCCTGCCTGGACCAACAGGAATACCTGACCTCCTTGCGTAGTCTATAAAATCTGCCACGATCAGGAAATAACCTGCAAAACCCCTTTCCCCAATGGTTTTGAGTTCATAGGTCAGTCTATCCCCATATTCCTTTTTTAGTTCACCGGATAATGATCCCTCAAGGGCCTCTTTCCGAGCCAATCTCTTCTCCAGGCCTTCTCTAGTCTCTTTCTCGAATTTTTCTTCCAGACTAAGATTCCCCGACACCTGAAAAACAGGATATTTGTACTGGGCAAATTCCATCTCATAGTGACACCTTTTAGCTATGTTTAGGGTGTTGTCCAGGGCTTCGGGAAATTCATCTAAATCAAGTGCCATTTCTGCTTCAGATTTAAAGTAAAACTCATTATTAGAAAACCTTAACCTATTGGGATCATCAACGCTCTTTCCTGTTTGAACGCACAATAGGATATCATGGGCCTCAGCATCCTCCTTATCTAAATAATGACAGTCATTAGTGGCAACCAAAGGGATAGAAAGCTCCTGCGCCAGCTCTTTTAATGACCTGTTAACAACAACCTGTTCAGGCATTTTATTGGCCATTACCTCTAAATAGAACCGGTCATGGTCAAATATCGATACCAGCTCACGTGCGTATCTTTTAGCGTCTTCTACCCTTCCGATCCTTAGAGAATAGCCAACATGGCCCTTTAGACATCCTGAAAGGGCAATTAATCCTGCATTATATCTCCTTAGGATCTCCATATCTATCCTGGGATGATAGTAAAAACCCTCAAGATTTCCCAATGTGACAAGCCTGCTCAGATTCCTGTAACCTGTCTCGTCCATGACAAGAAGTACCAAGTGATATGCATTTGGCTGACCATCAGGTGAGGGTGACCTATCTTTCCGGCTGCCAGGGGCCATATAGACCTCGCAACCGATTATCGGTTTGATCCCAACCTTAACCGCCTGTGAGTAAAATTCCACTGCCCCAAACATGTTCCCGTGGTCAGTTATTGCCACCGCCTCCATGCCGAGACCGGTGGCCTTTTCTAACATTCTATTTATCCTGATGGCCCCATCAAGCAAGCTGAATTCAGTGTGAACGTGCAGGTGAACAAAAGGGGATTGGTCCTTTTTTGTGGGTATATTTTCAGGCTCTGTTGACATATATATTTGACGAATTTTGGTAAATCAGATAGATTGAATTTTGTTCAGCAGCAAGCAATGGCCAGCATGAAAAGGGAAAATGAAAATCGCCAGACGCTAACTGGATTTTTCCGCTTCTTATAATAGGGTAAAGAAACTATAGCTTCAAGCTTTTTTGGATAAAAAGACCTTCCGATTTTCCAAGGATTACTCATTTTAAACAAGCCCCGTCGAGAAACAAGGATCATACCTTTGAAAGCCATATTCTTACTGCAGAATCGGATGTACCAATGAAAGAGGTAGCAAAAAGGAGGAAAAAGGAGGCCACTATCCTTGTTATTGTCTATGAGCCCATAGTCAGGGATATATTGGCCAGGATATTGGCAGCTAAAGGTTATGAGGTGGTTACCTCTTCATTCGGTCTTGATGGCATAAGAAAATTCGAAAAGGGGAAGGGAAAGTTTGACCTGGTTATGATTGATACCCGCCTGCACCGTATAAGTGGTCTGCATGTAGCAAAAAAGATCAAGCGGATCAGCCAAAAAACGCCTATTATACTCATTAAGGGATGGGATAAACAGCTGGATATCAAGGAGTTAAAAGATAGTGGTGTAGACTTCCTTATTAGCAAACCCTTTTACATGGATAAGACATTACATCTTGTGGAAAACGCCATTGAGATGGAGGCAGGATGAAATAATGGATCTTGAAACGACCCCTCTGGCTACTAGAATGAGACCAGAAAGGATTGATGATATACTGGGCCAGGATCACATCCTTGGTCCATCAAAGGCTTTGAGAAGGTCGCTTGAGACGGGTAATCTCTTTT
This sequence comes from Desulfobacterales bacterium, assembly GCA_030672485.1. Lineage (GTDB taxonomy): Bacteria > Desulfobacterota > DSM-4660 > Desulfatiglandales > B25-G16 > JABXJZ01. Next base: position 2,701 of record DAOVGH010000035.1, read on the forward strand.
CCATAATCTTCTGGGGGCCACCGGGCTCAGGCAAGACAACCATTGCAAGATTAATGGCAAAATACAGCGATTGCCCTTTTGAATCATTCTCGGCAGTGCTCTCCGGTGTCAAAGAGTTGAGGGCGACAATTGCCTCAGCAAAAAAGACCTCTGGATATCAGTCAAAGCCGACCATCCTCTTTGTGGATGAGATTCATCGCTTTAATAAGGCCCAACAGGATGCATTTCTCCCTCATGTGGAAAGTGGTCTGCTCATTCTCATCGGAGCTACCACTCAGAACCCCTCATTTGAGGTTATTCCGCCTCTGCTTTCAAGAACCAGGGTCATGGCCATAAAACCACTGGAGAACAAGGATATGGCCATAATTTTGAACAGGGCTCTTAAGGATAAGAAGAGGGGGCTCGGAGATCTGAACATTGAGATCGAAAAAGATGCCTTGCAATATATCATAAACATCTCCCACGGCGATGCCCGGACAGCCCTCAATAACCTGGAGTCCGCCAGTTATTTTGTTCAACCAGATAAGAGCGATAAAAGGATATTGGGCACGGCTACCGTTGCACTCGCTTTGAATAGAAGACCCCTCCCGTATGACAAGGATGGGGAGGAACATTACAACCTTATATCAGCCCTTCACAAGAGCATGAGGGGGAGTGACCCCCAGGCCTCCATCTATTGGCTCTATAGGATGCTGGAAGCGGGCGAGGATCCACTTTTTATAGGGAGACGTCTTATCCGATTTGCATCTGAGGATATTGGTCTGGCCAGCCCTATGGCCCTTGAGGTAGCCCTCACTGCCTATCAGGCCTGGGAAAGGGTAGGTCCGCCAGAGGCGGAGCTTTCTCTTGCCCAGGCAGTAGTCTATTTAGCTACAGCGCCAAAGAGTAACGCACTCTATGTAGCAGAAAGATCGGTAAAAAAGGAGATTGAGGAATCAGGCCCCCAGCCCGTACCTCTGTACCTAAGGAATGCACCAACAAAACTGATGAGACAGATAGGCTACGGCAAAGGCTATATGTATCCTCATGATTACCCACAGAGCCGCGTAAAACAGGAGTATCTACCTGAAAAAATGAGGGGAAAGGTATTTTACCGGCCGAGCGATACGGCATTTGAAAAAGAGATAAAAAGGAGGATGGTAGAGCAGAAAAAGATTGACGATTAGAAACGTTAAATTTTGAGAATGGCTTGCCTACCGAGCAGAGGTGCCTAGGCCGTAGAATTCCAAATGTCAAAATCCAAATGTCAAATCAAACCCAAATGCATTAATGTCAAAGCCTTCCTGTTTGGGCTTTGGGTTTTGACATTCATTTGAACTTTGGAACTTTGGCATTTGACATTCTCAAGATGGACTGCTGATCCAAACTTCTTCTGAAAGACTATAGTTCACTAGTTCACTATGTTTGAGCCCTCTTATCTTCAATTATACAGGCAAGGTCAACTTGTAAAAAGGGCGGATGAGGCAATTCAGTTGTTGAAGGAATGTCGTCTTTGTCCCAGACAGTGTGCAGTTGACCGTTTGAACAACGAAAAAGGGCTCTGCAACACCGGAAGAAGGGCAAAGGTTGCAAGCTATCATGCGCACTTTGGAGAGGAGGCACCGCTGGTTGGCAAACTCGGTTCAGGGACCATCTTTTTCAGTTTTTGCAATCTCCGCTGCTCCTTCTGTCAAAACTATGAGATAAGCCATCTGGGCGAGGGAGTGGAAATGGGAGCAAAGGATCTAGCAGCAACAATGATAGAGCTGGCAACCAGGGGTTGCCATAACATAAACCTGGTTACCCCCACCCATGCCGTACCACAGATACTGGAGGCCCTTTATCTGGCTGTAGAGAATGGTCTACATATTCCCATAGTCTATAATAGCGGCGGCTATGAGAGGGTAGAGACACTTAGGCTCTTGAGAGGAATCATTGATATCTATATGCCTGATTTTAAGTTCTGGGATCAAAAATGGGCAGATAGGTATTGCCATGCGCCCGATTATAGAGAAATAGCAGTTAAGGCCCTAAAAGAGATGCATGCCCAGGTGGGCGATTTGAGGATAGATAAGGATGGCATAGCCGAGAGAGGATTGCTCCTAAGGCATCTCGTAATGCCAAATGGGGTCTCCGGAACCAAGGAGGTAATGGAATTTATATCTAAAGAGATATCGTCTGATACGTATGTAAATGTTATGGATCAATACAGGCCATGCGGTACAGCACATCAGGATGCCTACATTAATCACAGGATCTCATCAAAGGAATATGCAGTGGCCCTGGAGTCGGCCAGAAATGCAGGCCTGAAACGATTGGATCAAAGAGAAGGCTTTAGATTGCTCTTTCGTATTTGATTTACCCCTCATCATTTCACCACTTTCCCCCACAATCTCTTCTAAAGACATAAACCTTACTCCTCCGTAATACTCTGATTCTATTGGCCTTTCCCATTGTAGCAGTCTATTCGGTTTTCCAGCCTTTCCTTGAGCACAAGCCTAAACACTATCCGGTTTTCAAAGCGCAAACAGGCTAATGGCATGGACAGCAAAAAGAATACTTTTGTGCAACAATTGATTACATATGAATAAAAAATGAAACGTCTCATACGAAAAATAATGTCTTATGCTAACGGATTCCTAAAATAGGTACACATAAAAATAAAAATGAATCAATATGCGCGAAATAAGTATTCTTTACTCATTTCAAACAGTTATGACCTCTCCCCTATGGGCCAATCCGCTGAGACATACAGATGAATGCGGTATTTTACTTTTTTGGAACGATTTTTGCTTCCCAAAGAAGTGACTGTGCAAAAATTTCCACCAAGAGGTGCAGGTGCAATGAAACTCCGTACATCTAACCAAGGCTTTACCATAACCGAGTGTCTGGTCGCTATGGCCATATCAGGCATTGTCATCACAGCTATCTATTCCACACTCCACTCACAGCATAATACCTATAGCAAACAGGAACAAATCGTGGCCATGCAGCAAAGACTGAGGGCGGCCATGTATTTTATGGAAAGGGAAATCAGAATGGCCGGATATGATCCAACTGGACTGGCAGTGGCAGGGATTCAAACAGCTAACTCCAATACCATAAGAATCACAAAGGATATTACCGATGATGCGGGGACAGGAGACCCAGACGGCGACACCGGTGACACCAATGAAGACATCACCTATGCCCTGTTTGATGCTAACGGTGACGGTGACACCGATCTTGCAAGGAATGATGTTAACGCTGCGGGAAATCAGACCATAGCTGAAAACATAGATGCCCTTGATTTTGTCTATCTGGATCAAAACGGTACCCCCACCGCAACCCTTTCTGAGATAAGATCAGTACAGATATCCGTAGTAGCCAGGGCGGAACGGCCAGACCGCGGATACACTTACAACAATACCTACAAAAACCAACGGGGACACACTATTTTTATCCCATTAGCGGGAGATACCTATCGTCGCAAATTTCTAACGGCTGAGGTCAAGTGCCGTAATCTCGGCCTTGAGTAAAGGGGGTTAGGTACAATGGGACCAAAACTGATAAATATCAAGGATATTTCAACTAAAGGCCTCAGGATAAAAGACGATCTAGGGTTCACCCTTTTAGAAGCGGTTGTTGCCATTTCCATCTTATGCGTCGGTCTTCTGGCTTTGGCCTCTATGCAAGTCGCGTGCATTAGGGGCAACGCCTTTGCGAGCGGTGTAACAGAGGGTACGACCTTGGCAGCGGACCGCTTAGAGAAATTGATAGCCCTGCCATACACCCATTCAGACCTGTCCGCCGGGGACCATACCGCTTCGAGTCCTCCGAGTGGTCACTCGATTGCCTGGAATGTTACGGATGATTCCCCGCTCAATGATACCAAGATCATAAACCTCACTGTTACCTGGACGGATCACGGGGCGCAGAAGAGTGTTTCAATGCGGCGAATAGTGCCGAGGATCATATGACATGGAGGGGAAAGAGATGAGATTATCTCTTAATCAGCTGAAGGATGAGGAGGGATCGGTTATGCTTGTTGCCTTTCTCATACTCGTGATTCTCACTCTCCTTGGAATATCGGCCACAAGCAGCACAGAGATTGAAATCCAAATTGCGGGAAACGAGAAGTTCCATGAGATCGCTTTTCATCATGCGGATAGTGGCATTTACTCGACCCCAAAGCTTATCTCCGCCTGTCTTGATAATGGAGCGGAGCAAGACGCGGCCGAAATTACCTACCTGGGGAGCAGCGGTACCTTTTACAGGGAAATTATGGGTTTCGATACCCATGATTCCGCCACCGATATAAGATTCACCCTTGGCGGCCTCAATGTGGATGTGGATGTTAACCGTATCGGTCAGGTAACCTTACCCGGCCAAGGCGCTGAATTCAGCAGTGGTGCAGAAGGGGTTGGCGTCGGTTCGGCCGGAGGAGTAGCCATTCTTTATGATATGGACTCTCTCGGGCAGGGCCCCGCTTCTTCCCTCTCCAATGTGGGCGCCGTTTATCGAAAAGTGGTGGGCGTTGTAGGTGGTCTATGAAAACGAATAGATCAAAAACGATACTCATTTTGTCCCTTTTTGCCTTCCTTTCTCTTCCTACGCAACAGGGCCTGGCAGCAGAGCCTGCTATGGCCGATTACACCTCCTACCCTATTTTTCAGGTGAGTACTGTGGAACCCAATATCCTCATTATCTTGGACAATTCAGCCAGCATGAACGCTCAGGCCTACACCGGCGCCTATGATCATAATACCAAGTATTACGGGTACTTTGAACCCTATAAAAGATACAGGTACGGAAGTAATATCTTCGTGAGGGACACCAGTGGTGCCTGGGACGGGAATTTTCTCAATTGGCTGACCATGCGTCGGATTGATGTTGCCCGGAAGGTCCTCATGGGCGGTTTGGCCACCTCAAGGCAGGGTGGAGGGAATCAAACGAACATCGGTGAAACCCCTCCAGGCGGCTATGATTTTATAAAGGGTTATGACGATACGGGCGATGTAACCCCATTCACAAGCGGCACATACTACACGTACCTTGTTGATGACGGTAATTTTTATGTGGACGGCAACACCTATGTCATACGGGTTGCTAAGAATATGAATACCCACTCCGATGAGGCCTATAACTTCGTGGATGGCAATATCGCGGGCATCTTGCAGAAGATTGGTGACAAGGCCAGGTGGGGAAATGAATTTTTCAATTACGGGACGGGTAGGGGCGAGAGTGGCGGTTATATCGCCAGCGCGATCGGCACCAACATGCCATCCCTCATCACCAATCTTCAAAACACCCCATGCAATACCTTGACCCCTCTGGCCGAGGCCTATTATGTGGCCATGCAGTACTTCAAACAAGAGGATGTCCAGGATGGTTTGGAGTATCCCAACAACGTGATCCCTCATGCAAACGTAGGTGATGATCCCTATTATAACGGGACCGAGTTCGTCCATTGTGCCAAGAGCTTTGTCATTCTACTGACCGATGGTGCCTCCACCTATGACATGATGATACCTGACTTCCTCAAGGATTATGATGGGGATGGTAACGATCCAGGTACTTACCCTAACTATGGAACGGACTATCTCGATGATATCGCCCTCTATGCCCGCACCAATGACCCGAGGAGCGATCTAGACGGCGATCAGAACCTGATCCTATATACCATTTATGCCTTTGGAAACGATCCGAATGCTGAGCGACTGTTAAAGGATGCGGCAAAGAATGGGGGTTTTATCGACAAAGACGGCAATAACCGCCCTGATCTTGAAGCGGAGTGGGACGCTGACAGTGACGGCAATCCAGATACCTATTTCAAGGCCGATAACGGATATGAGCTGGAGGCCAAAATCCTGAGGGCCGTGAATGACATTCTTGAGAGGGCCGCCTCGGGTACGGCTGCTTCGGTCTTGGCCACCTCTGGAGGAGGCGAGGGCAACCTGGTCCAGGCCTACTACCGGCCCTCGGTTACCAGAGGCCTTACCGAGGTTAAATGGCTGGGATACCTTCAGTCCCTATGGATGGATCCCTATGGCAACCTGCGAGAGGATTCCGACCAAGATCTTGCCTTCGATGTGGAAGCCGACAAAGTAATTACCTACTTTTCGGATCCTGCAACTGGAGATACCCTGGTAAAGGGATTCAGTGTCAGTGCGAGCGATCCCTATCCCGATGTGGGGTCTGACTCCTATGAAGTTTTGGAACTCAGTGAAATAAGCCCCCTTTGGGAGGCTGGAGGCCTTCTTGCCCAGAGGGATGCGAACGACAGAAGAATCTTTACCTACCTTGATAAGGATGGTGACGGCCAGGTGGATGAAAGTACCAACGATCCCTTTGATGACAGCGGTGAGGTCCTCGGATTTCATACCAGCTCTGCCACCCCTATAAAGCCCTATCTGGGCGTAAAGGATGATTCCACCTGGAGCTACTTAGGCGCAACGCATGATGACCGGGTAACCAACCTGATTAACTATATCCGAGGGAATGATATCTCTGGCCTAAGATCCAGAACCATCGATGGCAATGTCTGGAAGCTGGGAGATATCGTTAACTCCACGCCAGTGTCTGTCTCCAGACCCCCCGATAGCTATCACCTCATTTACGGTGATGAGTCTTATGAAACATATTATAATGCATTCAAGGACAGGGAAACGGTCGTTTATGTGGGGGCCAATGACGGCATGCTCCATGCCTTTACCTCATGGCAATATGACACCGACACCATGAGATATACAAGGCCTTCCAGCGCACCCGCATCGGAAAACATCGGCGATGAGCTATGGGCCTATATTCCTCAGAGCCTCTTGCCCCACCTTAAATGGCTTCCATCGCCTAACTATACCCATGTGTATTATGTGGATCTCAAACCGAAAGTATTCGATGCCAAGATCCTGCCGGATGACACCCACTATACGGATAGCGATACGGATGATAACTGGGCAACCATCCTCCTGTGCGGCCTGAACATGGGAGGCAAACATATTCAGGCAGAGGGTGATTTCAATAACGATGGTACCGACACCGAAGCCAGAGATTTTTACCCCAGCTATGCGTGCATTGATGTGACTGATCCGAGAAGCCCCAGGCTGCTCTGGGAAAGGACGTATACGGACCTGGAAATGAGCACATCAATCCCTGCGGTCCTAAAGGTGAAAGACAACTGGTTTGCGGTCTTTGGCTCAGGCCCGAACGATTATGAGGCAGAGAGCACAAAAAACGGGCACGTATTTGTGGTTGATCTAAAGACGGGGGATCCGTACAGTTCAGGGGCTAATGACTGGCTCTTCGAGACCAATGAATCCAGTGCCTTTATGAACTCGCCTGTCTCCCTGGACAAAGACCTAAACTACAACGTGGATGCCATCTATTTTGGCGAGACTTACCTCGAGGGCGGTAGTTGGAAAGGAAAGCTATACAAGATAACTGTTCCCTGGGTTGGCTCGAATGGAGAATATGACGGAGATGATATCTCCAATTATTCGGACGATCCATTACATGCTACAAATCCATGGAAGTTTTCCTCCCTTCTTGATGCGACCAGGCCGATCACAGCTTCCCTTGCCTTGAGCAAAGATACCTTTGGCAACGTATGGGTATATGCTGGTACTGGCCGATATTCTAACACAGAGGACAAGACAGACGATGATACACAGTACATATTTGGTATCAAAGATCCATTCTACAATAGCGACCACACACCTACCGGCCTGTACGGTGATGATTATTACCACGATTTGAGCACTTCTCTTGAGTTGCAGATGTCCGATCTGTTTGGTGCCGATTCCTACCTCGTAACCGAAGGCGGCGAGGTATTTGAAGCTGGCACGAGCATCGGCACCTGGGATGATTTGTTAGCCTTGGTGCGGGCCAAAGATGGGTGGGTCAGGTCTTTGACGATCCCAAAGGAACGGGTTTTAACAAAACCTGCCATCCTGGGTGGAATGGTTTTTACGCCTTCATTTGTCCCCAACGACGATGTCTGCGGGTTCGGGGGTGACAGCTACCTCTATGGCCTGTACTACGAAACAGGCACTGCCTATTACAAGTCAGTATTTGACCAAGGAACCAGTACAGTGGAAATTCAAGGCCAGGAAAGCGAACAGGTGTTAGAGAAGACTGCGCTGGGTTCCGGCTGGGCATCAAGCCTCGGGATACATGTGGGAATGGAAGAGGGGGCTACTGGATTTGTACAGCAGAGCACAGGTAATATACTCACCGAAGGCCTCAGTCCCGCGTTTGATATCAAGAGTGGCCTGAAATCGTGGCGAGAAAAGTAAGGAGGGTTGTGTATGTTCAAATTTGTTAGGGACGACCGCCTTAGGGCATTTCTCTTCTGTTTAGTTTCCTTATTGCCCTTTTTGATGTCCGAGCCCATTATCGGTTTTGCGAAAAGCCCACCGATGGCCTTAACAAGATCTGGGTTCGTGAAGATCGATGGAAAAACCCGTAACGCTATCATCATAATAGAGCGTCATTTCACCGTGACGGAATCGACCACCATTTTGGATGTCCATGGAAAAAAGATTCAACTGGATGATCTTCCCACACCCTGCAAGGCCAAAATTAGGTTCCGGTTAAGAATGGATCAGGATCCTGAGACTCTGAAAGTGGTGGTGAAAGAAGTTTTCCCCCACTCAAACACAGCGTGGAGCCCGCAAGGGCATAAGTGACAGGGCGCGAAGTGTACGAAATTAGATACAGATACGCGGGTTTTTCTACAAACCCATGAAGGCATCAAAGCCCCGCCCGTGTCTTCTAGTCTCTTTTGCTTCTTCCCTTAAGCCACATGCCTGCAAACGGAATCTTCCTATCCCTGCCTCCGCAAGACTTTTCAAAATAGAGTATCAACTTCAGGATACATTTAATCCCCTTCCTTTGAAGTGCCCATAAAAAAGTAGACATCCAGGGAAATCTTTGTTAGTCTTTACCGAGATTGCGACAGTGCCCGGAGTATTATGAGAGAACGGATGAATAGAGGATTGCCAACCCCTGATTCGCCCGCAGATCGCTTAAAAGAGATCTCCACATGGGTCTCCTCTGTGCTTGACCTGGATGAACTTCTCGAGCTCATCATAGAAAAGGCTACCCGGATGATGCAGGCTAAGGCCAGTTCTCTGCTGTTATTGGATCAAAAAACCAGGAAACTCTACTTTAAGGTGGCCACAGGCGAGAAAAAGGAGGAAGTCAGGAAATATGAGGTCAACCTCGGCCAGGGGATTGCCGGATTTGTCGCTGAAAAAGGAGAACCCCTTCTCATTCCCGATGTCAGTAAGGACCCCCGATGGGACAAGAGAATAAGCGAATCCACGGGCTTTCAGACTCGTTCCATAGCCTGTGTTCCCATGAAGACGGATGGCGAAATAATCGGGGTCATTGAAATCATCGATAAAGAAGACGGGAGTCCCATCCAGTATGAAGATATGAAAACACTGACCGTCTTCGCCGAGTTGGCCTCTTTAGCGATCAGCAATGCACGGAAGATCGACCAAGTCAAAAGGGAAAAC
>DAOVGH010000058.1 GCA_030672485.1 Desulfobacterales bacterium
GGTCATCTTTTCGGCAGTCTGGTTTGGTTTTTATCTCTCAAAGGGGATTACAGTCCCGATAGAGGAGCTGGCCAGGGCTACTAAACGAATTGCAACTGGTGATTATAGCTTTCGTATTGATCTGGAGACCAAGGATGAGATAGGCGTCCTTGTAGATTCATTCAACCGGATGACAAAGGACCTTAGGGATGGAAAAAACAAATTCGATGTTGTTAACAAGGATCTGATCAATAGTAATAGGGAATCAGAGCAACGTAGGCTCTATATGGAGACCATTTTGGAAAATGTGGCTGCTGGTGTGGTATCTACGGATTCCCGGGGGGTGATCTCCACGATAAATAAGTCCGCGGAAAAGATGCTTAATATCTCTGCGAAGCAGATAATAAGGAAGAGTTATAGGGATGTTTTAGGCCCTAAATATCGTTCAATTATCAGTGGGTTTGTGGCGGATAAAAACCTTTTCAACAAGGGATTTATCCAAAAAGAGATAAACATCTCGATAAAAAGGCGCTCCTTAAAGTTGTTGGTCTCCTTGAATGTCTTGAGGGATATTCAAGATAATTATCTTGGATTAGTTGCGGTATTTGAGGATCTCACCGAATTGGAAAAGGCACAGAGAATGGCTGCCTGGAGAGAGGTAGCCAGACGTATCGCCCATGAGGTAAAGAATCCGTTGACGCCGATTCAGCTTTCAGCACAAAGGTTGAGACGAAAGTATGGTGAACGTTTAGCAAAAGAAGATGGGGCTGTCTTTGACGAATGTACGCGGTTGATAATAGACAACGTTGAAGAGCTGAAGGTATTGGTGGATGAATTCTCTAATTTTGCCCGTATGCCCGCTTCTAATCCAGTGCCGGATAATATGAAACAGATAATTCAGGATGCGATTTTGTTATACAAAGATGTCCATAAAAACATAACATTCAAGTTTATTGACAAGGATGATATCCCTGTATTTAAGCTCGATAGAGAACAGATAAAACGGGTGATGATTAATCTTTTGGATAATGCTGTGGCAGCCATCCCTGATAAAGGAAAGATCAGTATCAAGCTTGTCTATGACAAGGCCTTGAGGATTGTCGGGATCGAAGTTGCCGATACTGGTACCGGTATACCCAGTGAGGACAGAGAACATCTTTTCGAACCATATTTCTCAACAAAGAAATCTGGTACAGGTTTGGGTCTCGCTATTGTTAGCACGATAATCAGCGATCATAATGGTTTCATAAGGGTTGAGGATAACAGGCCAAAGGGTACGAAGTTTATAATCGAGCTACCTGCGAGGGTTTGAGAATGATGTTAATCGTTACTCGCTGACCAAGAATCAGATGCGAGTGACGAAGAACGAGAAATAGCAACCAACAGAATGCTTATCCTTTACCATGTGCTAGCCACTCTTATCCTCATCGTTTCACTTCCTCCTTATCTTTTAATAAATAGAGGTCGTTGCAGGGAAAGGCTGGGTCTGAATCTTCCACGTCTCGGGGAATCAGGAGTTGGTAGGCCCGCCCGCTTCCGAGTTCCGCCCCGTCCCGGGATCTCGGGAGAATTCGGAAACTCGCGTTGCGACAGCGGGGCGGGCAGGTTATGGGTCCATGCCCTTTCAGTAGGTGAACTCCTATCTGCTGTTCCCTTAATTGAGGCCTTGAGAAATAGATACCCATCAAGGGAGATTGTCCTTTCTGTTAAGACAGCTACAGGCTTAGAGGTAGCAAGAGAAAGGCTTAAAGATGAAGTTGACTACTTATTGCCAATGCCTCTAGATTTCTGGTGGTCAGTGAGGAGGATGATAAACAGCATTAAGCCAGCTATTTTCATCTTGGTGGAGACAGACATCTGGCCGGGTTTGATTTCATCCTTAAAAAAAAGGGGGGTTAAGACGATTCTCGTGAACGGCAGGGTTTCTCCCCGTACCGGGAAATCCTATGTGATGTGGCGACCTTTTATCAAGAGAGTGCTAAGGTCTCTAGAATTATGTCTAATGCAAACAGAACTCGATGAGTATCGTATTATTGCGGGAGGGATTTCTCCGGATAAGGTAAAGGTTACCGGAAACATCAAGTTTGACAGGAAATGGAGACCCCTTAAAGGAAAAGAACGCGATAGGTGGCTTCAACTCTTAGACCGGAAAAATGGACTCATATGGGTAGCGGGAAGCACCCATCATCCTGAGGAAAAGATGATATTTGATGTATTTGGTCAACTCCTTAAATCGTTTCCGAGCCTTTCCCTCATAATTGGCCCGAGAGAGGCTTATAGGTTTGATGAGGTTTACTGCCTTGCCAGAAACCTTGGATTCAAGGCTATCAGAAAAACTGAATTGCCTGCAAAAAACCAAGACTACAATCTCTTCATTCTTAATACACTTGGTGAGTTGGGCCAGGTGTATGGCTTGGCTGATGTTGCCTTTGTGGGGGGAAGCCTTGCTTCAATAGGGGGCCATAATCTCTTGGAACCAGCATCCTTTGGCATGCCTGTCCTTTTTGGTCCCCATACCCATAATTTTGCCAGTATGTCCCGGTTTTTGATTAAATGCGGGGGCGGTAAAATGGTTGTTGATGAATCGGAATTGCTTCATGTTATGGTAAGGCTTTTGGGCCAAAAAAGTGAGAGAGAACAGATGGGGAAAAGGGCTCGACAGTTTGTGAAGCAAAATCAAGGCACCCTTGATAGGGTGATGGAGATCCTTGAGCCTTACATTGAAGTGCCTAAAGTGCCTAAAGTAGATAACACAACAAACACTAGAAACTACTGAATGAAAATGGTTAATTGGTCAGATATTCATGCAAAGAGGCAACGGAGCGTTTTTGCATTGTTCCTCAGGATCATTTCCCTTCTGTATGGAGTTGCTGTCGAGCTTAGACTGATTGCTTATAGGATTGGTCTTTTGAGCATTAAATCCCTTCCCACGTATGTTGTTAGCATTGGAAATATAACGACAGGGGGTACAGGCAAAACTCCCCTTGTTGCCACAGTTGCCGAGTGGGCTCACAAAAGCGGATTTAGGGTAGGCATCCTCTCAAGGGGCTATAAAGGACAGAGAAGCCACAACACCGTTGTTGTCTCTGATGGAAAAAAGGTTCTGGCATCCGTCGATGAGGCAGGAGATGAGCCATTTCTATTGGCAAGGAGGTTACGCTCTGTCCCTGTATTGATATCGAAAAAGAGACACAGGATCGGGCAACTGGCCTTAAGGTTGTTTGATTCGGAGTTACTGTTATTGGATGATGGATACCAGCATCTATCACTCCATAGGGATTTGAACGTCCTTCTTTTGGATGCTAAAAAGCCATTTGGAAGCAGATCGTTATTACCCCTGGGTCCCCTGAGGGAACCCGTTGAGCAAATAAAAAGAGCAGATCTTATTATTATCACGAGATGCACCGTTGAGTATCCTGGAGATGACCTTGCCGATTTCTTGCAACGAAATTTTCCTGGGAGGCCGATCTTTCGGGCCGGGCATTTTCCTGATCACGTGATATCTCCCCTTGTTGGTAAAGCTCACCCGCCAGGCATTTTGTCAGGCAGAAAGGTGGTGGCCTTTGCAGGGCTGGCTAATCCAGACGATTTTCTAGAAATGCTAAAAGGCCTTGGGGCTCATATCATTCACTTTAAGGCCTTTTCCGACCATCATCGTTTTACCAAAGATGAGATTGAAGAGCTTGCCTCCTGGAGAAAAAGATCAGATGGCGATTTCTTATTGACCACGGAAAAAGACTGGGTCAGGATTGATGGTAAAATTGGTGTTGATCTGGATATTGCTATATTAACCATAAAGATAAGGATCCTTTCTGGGAGCGATACTTTCTTTGATATCATCAAGCAGGGAATTCTTAGATCCGATATGAAAAAATGAGGGTCAGATCCAGCTGCAACATCTCAAGTGAGGAGATCAGAAAGATACTGGTTAGGTCTGCCAATTGGGTGGGTGATACGGTGATGATGATCCCTTCCTTGATGGCAATCAAGGAATATTTTCCCCATGCACAGATAACCGTTTTGGCTACTCCCTGGGTTACTCCGCTCTTAGAAAATCACCCCGCTGTGGACAGCACAATGATCATGGACAAAGGCAATGGTTTCGTCAGTTCCACGAAGGAATTGGCAAGGATCATATCCTGGCTGAGGGGTGAAAGGTTTGATCTGGCTATTCTCTTTCAAAATGCCTTTGAGGCCGCTTTTCTGGCCTATGTGGGAGGGGTTGGACATAGAGTCGGTTACGATACAGACGGGAGAGGGTTTCTTCTGACCCATAAGGTTACAAGAGATCGAGATATTCTCTTGGCTCACCAAGTTGAATACTTTCTGGGGGTTATAGAGGCAATGGGTTGGCCCGCTGAACAGAGGGAACCGGTCTTATACATTAATGATGAGGATATTGAGTCAACGTCTTTAATGCTATCTTCAATGGGCATAGAGGATAATCTTTTCGTAGTAGGACTCAATCCGGGCGCTGTCTATGGATCAGCCAAGAGATGGCCAGAGGATAGATTTGCCCTTATTGCCGATTGGGCGGCCGAGAGGTGGGGCGCAAGGGTATTACTGTTCGGCTCTTTGTCCGAGAAGGCGATAGGCGCTGAGATATCTCGTTATATGCATAGCGATCCAGCCAATCTCTGTGGACTGACTACCTTAGGCCAGGCTATGGCATTGATCAAGAGATGTAGCCTCTTCTTAACCAATGATAGCGGGCTCATGCATATAGCTGCGGCCTTTAATATACCTATGGTAGCTATCTTTGGCCCAACTGATCCTATCACAACAGGTCCGATTAGCCGAAATGCCAGGATAGTGAGGCACCGAGTAGATTGCAGCCCCTGTCTAAAAGAAGTGTGTTCGCTTAATCATCATAGGTGTATGCTATCCATTGATCCGGAGGAGGTCTGGGAGGAGATGGAATGCCTAAAAGGGGAGTTGAAAATCTAAAATCTAGAATTGAGAATTGAAGGGTGAGGTCAGTGAGGCCAGCGGTATTTTTGGATAGAGATGGAACTATCAATGAGCAGCTTGGTTACATAAATCATATAAGCCGCTTTGTCCTTTTGCCTGATGCAGGGCGGGCTGTGTCTCTTTTAAACAAGAACGACTATTTTGTGATAGTGACTTCTAACCAGTCGGGGGTGGCCAGAGGCTATTTCCCCATAGAGCTGGTAGAAGAGACAAACGAGCTCATGAAGAGGGAATTGGCTAGGGATGATGCATATGTAGATGGGAATTACTTCTGCCCTCACCATCCAGAGGGGGTTTTGCCCGAATATAGCACGGAGTGCAGCTGCAGAAAGCCGGATACGGGCCTCATAGAGAAAGCTAGATCTGAACTAGATATAGATATGGAAAGATCATACGTAATCGGGGACCGCTGGCTTGATATAGAATTTGCACATAATGCGAACCTACCCGGTATTCTGGTATTAACGGGTTATGGCAAGGGAGATCTGGAGTACATTGTGCCTCACAAGGAGATAAAACCCACCTATGTGGCAGAAGGTCTATTAAGGGGTGTAAAGTGGATCTTAAAACAGGAGTAAGAGTTCACCGTTCAACGTTTTTCGTTCAACGATAGACAGATAGCTGCAATGGATGGTGAACGGTTGCGAACATGATAGGTAACGTGAAGAATAGGAAACCGCGTATTTTGATAATAAAACTGAGTGCAATCGGTGATGTTGTCCACAGCCTGCCCTTTTTGGGGGTCTTGAGGGATAGATACCCCTTTGCGATGATTGACTGGGTGGTTGAGGAGGATTCATCAGGCATAACGGAGGGCCATCCTGACATAGACCGGTTAATGATCTTTCCTCGAAAGAGTTGGCTCAAGAGATTTATCAAGAAGGGTGAATATATCGGGGTTGCAAAAGAGGTGACTAAATTCGTAAGGGAGTTTAGGAAGGGAAAATACGATATTGTGGTTGATCTCCAAGGGCTTTTCAAAAGCGGAATTTTGACCTTCTTAGCAGACGGAAAGAGGAAGATTGCGCTTAATGGCGGAAGGGAGGGTAGTTCCATTTTCATAAATGAGAGGGTTGCCGTTCCTGATCCAGATGTACATGCCCTGGAGAGATATTTATTTATTGCGAGGTATTTGGGAGCAAATAACCTTGACTGGAATGGCCAGATTCCCACTGATGATGCAAATAGAAGGCAAGTCGACTATCTTTTAGGGGAGACAGGTAATAAAAGCACTCTAGTAGGGATCACTCCAATGGCCAAATGGGAGAGTAAACTCTGGGAGTTGAATCGATTTGCTTCCCTAGCAGATACGATAAGTGAAAAATTGGGTGCAGAGGTTATTTTCACCGGAAGTGAAAGCGAC
>DAOVGH010000063.1 GCA_030672485.1 Desulfobacterales bacterium
TTTTTTACGACCATAGGCAAGAGGGTCTCAACCTTTTCATAGGTGGTAAAACGCTTTTCACAATTAAGGCACTCTCTCCTTCTCCTTGTCATCCTGCCATCCTTACTGAGCCTTGAGTCAATGACCTTATTCTTTATTTCCGCACAAAATGGGCACTTCATATTGTTAACCTCACTGATTCTATATTTGCCTCAGACAACATCTCCTCTGCCAGGGAATCCGGATAACCATTTAAAAAAAAGATTTTCTCTACCCCAGCATTAACCAGCATCTTTGAACAAATAATACATGGCATGTGGGTAGAGTAGAGGGTTGTTCCTTTCGTCGTAGCTCCATGATAGGCTGCCTGAATAATTACATTCTGTTCAGCATGAAGACCGCGACAGAGCTCGTGCCTTTCACCAGGCCTTATACTTAGTCTCTCCCTCAGACACCCGGTATCCTCACAGTGTCTTATACCAACTGGCGCACCATTATATCCTGTAGCCAAGATTCTCCTGTCTTTGACCAATACTGCACCAACCTTCCTTCTCAGGCAGGTTGACCGTGTGGCTACCAGCTTCGCAATGGACATAAAATATTCTGGCCAGGAAGGTCTTGGCAATGAATCCCCCAATCAGGAGTGAAGGGGAAACTGACGGCAAATAGAATCAGCCCTATTCAGGCCCATTTCAGTCCGTCTCCGGCGCATTAGTGATATTATCAATCTCCTCCAGCCTCCTTTGATGTCTCCCTCCCTCAAAATCGGTAGTTAAAAAAAGATCTACCATCTCTAAGGCCAGACCAAGACCGAGGACCCTGCCACCGAGGACAAGTATATTGGCGTCGTTGTGCTCTCTGCTAAGCCTAACTGTATAAAGATTGTGGCAAAGGGCAGCCCTGACATTTCTTTGCCGGTTAGCAACTATTGACATACCTATCCCTGAACCACACACCAATATCCCCCTGTTAAACCTCTCCTCGGAAATGTTCTTCGCTACCTCATGAGCGATGATCGGGTAGTCAACCGGGTCATGATTGAATGTGCCAATATCCTTGACAATATGCTCACCCTTTTCGGACAAAAATCTCCTTATCTCCTCTTTTAAGTCAAATCCTCCATGATCCGATCCGATGATTACATTCATATCCATTTAAAAGTTAAAAATGCCTAAAGTTAAAAGTGCCTAAAGTTAGCGATTTTGGACCACCCTTTAGCTTTTAACTTATAACTTTAGTTCACTTTGTTAAATTAGGGTGTATATTCTTTGAAAATCAATGTGCTATTAGTGCCACCAAACCCAAAGGAATTGGATAGCACGGTTCTTACCCTTGCCTTTCTGGCCTTGTTTGGCACGTAGTCAAGATCGCATTCAGGATCTGGAAATTCATAGTTGATAGTTGGTGGAATAAGGCCATTTTTTATCGCTAGGATGGAATATATTGCCTCTACCACGCCTGTGCCACCTAAAAGATGACCTGTCATGGATTTGGTAGAGCTTATGGGGATCTTGAACGCGTAATCACCAAAAACGGATTTTATCCCCCTTGTCTCTGAGATGTCATTCAATTTTGTACTCGTTCCATGTGCATTTATGTAATCAATATCGGTGGGATCTAATCCTGCATCTTTCAATGCTGCACCCATGCAAAGGCTTGCCCCTATTCCTCCAGAGTCAGGGGCTGTGAAATGATAGGCATCTGCTGACATGCCATAGCCACTTATTTCAGCATAGATATCTGCACCCCTATCAAGCGCATGATTCAGCTCCTCTAAGATAATGATGCCACCACCCTCTGACATTATAAAGCCATCCCTGTCTCTGTCAAAGGGCCTTGATGCCTTCCCTGGTTCCTCATTTCTTGTTGAAAGCGACCTCATGGACGTAAACCCTCCTAAGGCCAGTGGGGTCAAAACCGCTTCTGATCCACCAGCTATCATTACCTGGGCCGCTTCTCGCTGAATTATCTTAAACGACTCACCAATTGCATGAGAACTGGCAGCACATGCTGTTTCTATTGAGGAATTTGGACCTCTGGCCCCGAACTCGATAGATATCTGACCTGAGGACATATTGGCAATGATACTAGGAATAAAAAAGGGGCTTATCCTTCTTGGCCCCTTTTCCAAAAGAACCTTATGGTAAAATTCAATCGTGCCCAATCCACCCATACCAGAACCTGTTACACACCCTACCCGATGATTGTTTTCGGCGGTTATCTTGAGCCTTGAATCTTCAACAGCCATCCGGGCTGAGGCTACGGCATAGTGAATGAAGACATCGAGGTGCTTAGCAACCTTTGGGGCAAGAAAATCCTCTGACCTGAAATCCTTGACTTCACCTCCGATCTGGCACGGAAATGAGGAGGCATCAAATTTGGTAATGTGCCCTATACCGGATTTGCCTTTTGAGACAGCCTCCCAATTTTCCTCCACCCCGATGCCAAGGGGCGTGACCATGCCTAACCCGGTAACGACAACTCTCCTCGTCATCTTAGTATTCTCCTCAATCATCCAAACGCGAGCTTATCCCTGATCCTTTTTAATATATTCGGTAACGTCCTGAACGGTAACAATTTTTTCAGCCTCCTCGTCTGAGATAGAGATATCAAATTCCTCTTCCATGGCCATGATCAATTCTACCTGATCGAGGGAGTCTGCACCCAAATCATCCACGAATGATGCCCCAGGAACCACGTCTTTCTCATTAACTTCCAGCTGCTCACAAATAATCTTTTTTATTTTCTCCTCAACCGACATTCCCTTTTACCTCCATAAATTGTTTTTTAAATAACCTTACATATAAAGACCACCATTTACATGAATAACCTGTCCTGTAATATAGTTTGTAGTAACGGAAGCCAACCAATAAACCACCTCGGCCACCTCATCAGGTTCGCCAATCCTACCCATGGGAATCTGGGCCAAAAAGGTTTCCCTCGCCTTATCAGGAAGTTTTTCTGTCATCTCCGTATTAATAAAACCAGGTGCTACAGCATTAACAGTAATACCTCTGGTAGCCAATTCCCTCGCAACACTCTTGGTGAAGCCAATTATGCCGGCCTTGGAGGCCGCATAGTTGGACTGCCCAATATTTCCGATCTGTCCAATGACAGATGAGATATTTATAATCCTTCCACTTCTCTCCTTTACCATCGACTTAACTACTGCCTTAGTACAATTAAACACGCCCTTAAGATTAACCAAAAGGGCCTGATCCCATTGATCTTCAGACATCCTCATCAGAAATGCGTCCCTTGTTATCCCGGCATTATTGACCAGCACATCCACCCTTTGAAACTCCCCTACTACTTCTTGGAAAAACGCCTCTACCGCCCCAAAGGAAGAAATATCGAGCTTCCTTGCCCTTGCCTCCACATCCATCTTATCAACAAGCCCCAATGTCTCATTTGCCTTAAGGTCATCGGGGTCATAGTGGACAAATATAATCCTTGCGCCCTCTCTGGCAAACCTGAGACAAACTGCCCGGCCAATTCCCCTGGAACCCCCAGTTATGACCACTGTTCTTTTTGATTCAGACAATTTTCGCCCTTTTTGCCTACATGGCCTCAATCCCCTTGGAGGCCCTTGGATTGAAATTTAGCCAGCCCTTGTTCCAGCCGATCTTGAACATGATTGTTGACGAAGTCTGCAGCCCTTCTAATCGCATTCTTTATAGCCTTAGGAGAAGAATTGCCGTGACATATAATCCCAATACCCTTAACCCCTAAAAGAAGGGCTCCGCCATACTCTGCATAATCAAGCTTCCTTTTGAAGTTTTCAAATGCCCTTTTCCCAAGCCAAAACCCAAGCCTAGAAATTAAGCTGTGGGACATCTCTCTTTCAAACATGATACCCATGGTCTCAGCCATTCCTTCACTCAATTTAACTGCTACATTACCGACAAATCCATCGCTAACGATTACCTGTACATCTCCCGAAAAGATATCCCTTCCCTCAACATTCCCAACGAAATTAAGTGGGCCCTGCTTAAACAAATCGTGGGCTATCCTAACCTGTTCATTGCCCTTATCCCCCTCTTCGCCAATATTCAATATGCCGACCTTTGGATTGTCGATATTAAGGAATGACTGGGTAAAGACATCGCCCATAATCCCAAATTCAAAGAGTTGCCTGGGCGTAGTCTCAACATTGGCCCCAACATCAATCAGGACGACTTTTCCCTTTGCACCAGGAAAAATCCCAGCCAAGGCCGGCCTTTCCACGCCCTTTATCTTTCCAAGAATGAGGACAGCAGCCCCTATGGTTGCCCCACTATTGCCAGCGCTGACAACTGCCTCAGCCTTGCCTCTTTTAACGAGATCGAAGGCCACCACGATAGAGGCATCCCTCTTCTGTCGCAAAACCTTTAAGGGTGATTCATCCATAGCCACCATCTGAGAGCAATGATGAATCTGGATGCCGTTACCGGTTTTTTCCCATTTCCTGAGCTGCTCACCAAGGAGGTCTTGATCTCCTACTAATGTGATGTTCACCCCCCATTCAGACTGTGCCCATAGGGCACCTTGAACGGTGACTCCGGGGGCATGGTCTCCTCCCATTGCATCCACAGCTATGTTCAAATTAACCCTCTTCTTTTTTGGTTATTGCTTTACCCTTGTAGGTTCCGCAATTCATGCATACATGATGGGGAAGGACGGGTTCGTGACATTGAGGACAAAATGAGATGTTGGGCATTTTCAGGTGATGATGGGATCTCCTCATGTCCCTCTTTGATCTTGATTTTTTCCTCTTAGGTACAGGCATAATATTATTTCCTCAGTCTTGTCATTGGTCATTTGTCATTGGTCATTATTCACAATTCCTCCCAACGGACAACTGACAACTATCAACGGACATTAGCAGGTGTTTTATATCTTGATGAACATGAACACCTTGTCATATTCAAATTACACCCACAGATAGGGCAAAGTCCTTTGCACTCCGTTGTGCAAAGAGTCTTCATGGGCACATTCAGAATAATTTGTTCTTTTATTATCCGTTCAGGGTCTAAAAAGTCGCCATCGATGAAATCGACATTAAGATCATCCTCTGATAATTCAACCTCGAATTCTCCTCTAAATGGAGACATTGACAAATATATCCTGAAATCCGTTGATAAATCCCAGCTATAAGGTTCAAGGCATCTGTCACATCTCAAAAGCAGCCTGGTAGATAAAAAACCCTCAAGTACAATCTTTTTGCCAGCCGGATATATCTTAATCCCGGCAGAGAAAGGGCTTTCAATCCCCATGATCCGGTCCTCATCAGAATCCGGTTTCCACCAATCTGGTGTGAGCCTGAGGTTGAGGCTTTTGCCCTCTGGAGGGATACTTGTCAAATCGATCTTCATTTAAGTCTTTAAGCCTTAAACCAAAATGAATAATCAAGTATCACGGGTTCCGCCGGATAATTAAGAATTGCTTTTATATCCAGCACCTCTTTTTGTCAAGAAAATTTCTTCCCTTACTCCACTTGAATTGCTCGATAGAAAGTATTAAGATCGAGCGCAAATGGATTATGGAATACGCGCATGAATTGTGAAATAGTAACTATCGGAAGTGAACTCTTACTTGGCCAAATCATTGACACCAATGCAGCCTATCTCGCTCGCAAGCTCAATCGTATTGGGCTCAATATAGCCTTTCATACTACCATAGGAGACAATCATACTCAAATAAAGGATGCGCTTTCTCAGGCAGTGAATAGGGCCGATCTCGTTATAGCTACGGGTGGCATTGGGCCCACAGAGGATGACCTGACAAGAGAAGCAATAGCCGATCTTGTAGGTGTCCCGCTCACATTCAAACAGGAATTGATGGATCATATCGAATCGATATTTAAGCGCCTGGGTTACAGGATGCCGGAAAACAACAAAAAACAGGCTCTTATACCTGAAGGGGCCATCCCAATCCGCAATGAAGTAGGAACAGCTCCGGGATTTATTATAGAGAAGGGATCAAGGCTCATCATTGCCCTCCCCGGCGTACCAAAAGAGCTCAAATACATCCTAAACAAGGAAGTAGTCCCCTACCTGAAGAAACATTTCCACCTTAATCAGGAACTGATTACCTCCAAGGTCCTGAAGGTAACCGGCATGGGTGAAAGTAAGGTAGATAGTCAGATAAAAGATCTCATTGATACTAACACGAATCCAAGTGTCGGTATTCTTGCCTCACCAGGTGATATTACCATCAGGATAACGGCCTATGCAAAAAGTGCAATGGAGGCCGATGATCTTATCCGCCCGATCGAGAGAGAAATCAGATCACGCCTGGGAACGAATATATATGGTGTAAATGGTGAGACCCTCGATACGGTAGTCACAGACCTTCTCAATAAAAGGGGGGATACCCTCAGTGTTATAGAGACCTTTTCAGGAGGGGAGCTAACAGTGAGGCTAAGAAGGTCCCCACGAGCCCCGGTCAACGAAAGTATTGTAATAGGAAAAAGGGAACGGATTCTCTCCTTTTTAGACAAGAGAAGTCTTACCGTCAATAGGGAGACAGCTGAGGCCCTGGCCAAAAGAATAAGATATGAGGGAAATAGTTCAATTGGCTTAGCCCTTTTGGGAACACTAAACAAAACTGAAAAAGGCTATGAAGTGGATGCCCACGTAGCAGTTTCTGGTGAAGCTATCAATAGAAGCTCCGACTGGAAAATGGGCGGCGATATCCCTACGCTTCAGAGCAGGGGGGCCACCATAGCCCTGAATACTTTGAGGTTAGCCTTGATTTCCTGATACTAACAGGCGAGCAGTTATTCAGGGGTTTGCGACTTATAACTTGTAACCTAGAGCGAGGTGATCAAGATGATTCGTCAACCAGCAGTAGCCAATCAATTCTATCCGGGCGGTGAAACGGATCTCAAACAAGATGTTTCCGGCAGGATTAAATCCGCCGGAGGCGGACAAGAGAAGGCAAAGGTATTGGCCCTGATATCTCCTCATGCCGGCTACGTATACTCAGGCGATATTGCAGGAGCTGTTTACTCTCAAGCAGAGATTACCAGGGATGTCATCGTTATGGGTCCTAATCACCATGGTGTTGGCGCACCATATGCTGTTATGGCACAGGGGAAATGGGAGATGCCCGGGGGCGAAATTACCATAAGTGAAAACCTTTCCAGTCTTCTGATTGAAGAATCCAGCTGGTTAAGGGACGATACTCAGGCCCATATACAAGAGCACTCTGTGGAGGTTCAATTACCATTTATTCAACACATCAGGCCTGACGTTGAATTTGTTCCCGTTGTTCTTGGCAGAGCTGACTTTGAGACATGTGAAGAAATAGGCAAGGCCATATCCAGGGCCGTAAAGAGATATGGTAAGCCTGTCGTCATCATAGCCAGCACGGACATGACTCACTATGAATCTCAAGACTCCGCCAAGCAAAAGGACCAGTTGGCAATAGATAGGGTCCTTTCTTTAGACCCAGCCGGTCTCTTGGAGACAGTCAACAGTAAGAACATATCTATGTGCGGTGTAATACCAACGACAATAACCATAGTAGCAGCCAAGGAGCTGGGCGCGACGAAGGCAAGCTTGGTGGCCTATGCCACATCAGGAGATGTCAGTGGAGATTATAGCTACGTTGTGGGCTACGCTGGGTTCATCATTCAGTGACAGCTCACATGATCTCTAGCTATGCGTGCCACACCAATCACCCCTGCCTTGTCTCCCAATTGGCCCCGAAACACCTTAACCCTTCCCCTATGAGGATTAAATAGATTTGCCTCGAGGGCCTCTTGTAGCCGATCAAAAAAGAGCTCCCAGGCACGACTAACTCCACCTGTAATAACATAATGATGAACGCTAAAGACATTTACTAAACTGGCTATAGCGATGCCCAGATACTCTCCAAGGATGTTAAACACATCTAATGCCAGCCACTCCCCGGCAATTGCCCTCTCATATATCTGGATTGGACTGAGTGGATTATCAATCTCCACCTCCCGGTTCTTCTCTCCGTAGATTGTTGAAATTGCAGTGCCAGATGAATATGCCTCAAGGCACCCTCTTTTTCCACATCTGCACGGTCTCCCATTAGGTTGAACGCACATATGGCCAATCTCGCCACCGAGGCCATCTTCCCCCCGATAAAGGTTCCCGTTAAGGATAATACCACCGCCAACTCCACTGCCCAATGTTAGACAGATGATCGAGGAAAACCCTTTTCCAGCCCCGTACGCCCATTCACCATAGGTTATGGCATTTGCGTCATTGTCCATCCAAACAGGCAGATTGATGGCCCTGGCCAGGCTTTCCTCTATAGGCTGCCCATCCATCCACCTGATATGGGGAGAATAAGACATAGTCCCTTTAGAGGTCAAAACCCCACCTGCCACAGCAATGCCAACGGCCTTTAGCCTACCGGCTCCCATCTCCTTGATGACGGATGTCAGCTTGATCAGCAAATCATCCCAGGAGGAGTATTCCTTTGAGGAAAGGTACCTTAGATCACCTACCTCATCTCTTTCGTCAACAAGGCCTATCCGAATGTTTGTTCCCCCCAAATCAATCCCTATGAATTGTCCCTGCATTTAGACCTCGCGCACGCTTTGTACAGCTGGGAAAATATCTTCCCTCTTGACCCTTTGCCAAGTGTGGATCCTCATTGAAGTAGCTATATCAAAAAATAAGCTGATTGTAAAAGGCCTGGCCTTATACTATAATACTGAGCCAATCTCATTATACGTTTTCTGCACTGGTTGTTTGATAGCAGCAGTTGCAATAGATTATGCGAAGTGGCGCTGGATAGTCAAATGGGGTGTGAGAACTCGTGCAATATTGACCGGGCATTGACCATCATTAGATAAGACCAGCTTAGATCTTACTAAAATGGTTGACAAGTAAATCTGGCGTGATAAATGAGCACTATAGTGAGCAAGAAAGAAAAGAAGATACCTGTTATCAACATGGAGTGGTGCAAGGGATGCGGAATCTGTGCGGAGTTCTGTCCAAAAGGCGCCTTGGCTGTAGACGAAATGGAAAAGGCTCAACTTGTCTACCCAGAAAAATGTAATAGCTGTGGGATGTGTGAGCTTCGATGCCCTGATCTTGCTATCGAACTTAGATAGGTATGCGGCCCATGAAGAAAAATGTCTTGTTTGTTCAAGGTAACGAGGCTTGTGTGGAGGCAGCCCTTTATGCAGGCCTTGACTTTTTCGCGGGTTACCCAATTACTCCTTCTACGGAGATTGCGGAATTGCTCTCTTATCGCCTACCGAAAAAGGGAGGGAAGTTCATACAGATGGAAGATGAGATTTCCTCCATGTGTGTCATAATCGGGGCCTCTCTTACCGGACAAAAGGTTATGACCGCAACGAGTGGGCCGGGGTTTTCCCTGAAGCAGGAGGCAATTGGTTTTGCCGTAATGGCCGAAATCCCCTGTGTGATAGTAAATGTCCAGAGGGGAGGTCCTTCCACGGGCCTCCCAACAAGTGTGAGCCAGGGAGACGTCATGCAGGCGCGCTGGGGAAGTCACGGAGATCATGCTATCATCACCCTGACAGCCTCCAATAATCAGGATGTATTCGCTGTGACGGTTGAGGCTTTCAACCTATCTGAAATCTTCAGAACCCCGGTCATTTTACTCTTCGACGAAGTCCTTTCCCACACCAGGGAAAGGCTTGTTATGCCAAAGCCAGGGGAGATCAATGTGGTAAAAAGACTAAAGACATCCGTAAAAGAAGGAACTGACTATCACCCTTATCTACCAAGGGAAGACGGCCGGCTTCCCATGTCCGAT
>DAOVGH010000001.1 GCA_030672485.1 Desulfobacterales bacterium
TCTAATCACCAAAACGTGTTCTTGTTTTCAGATGCCTTGATTCGAAAATCGGCATAAGTTCTGTATCATATTGTTTGTAAGCATTCAGCTTTCAGTAAAAACAAAGGGTCTTGGGCTTAGTGGTTTACTTATAACTTTAGGCACTTTAGTTCACTTTAGGCACTTTAGCTCACTTTAGGCACTCTAGCTCACTTCACGCATTTAATTCATGGAAACTACCATTTTATACCAGTTTACTATTTCTGGGCCAAAGAATATATAGATTAAGGCGCCGAGAGAGAGGAAGGGTCCAAAGGGTATCTTAGCCCTGAGCCCCCTCTTGTCTACCAATACACTGCCGCCACCAATCACGACACCAATCAAGCTACTTGAAAGGAGTATGAAGGGTATTGCCTTCCATCCGAGCCATGCACCCACCATTGCAAGGAGTTTAATATCACCACCTCCCATCCCCTCACGGCCGGTTAGCCATTTATATCCTAGAGCCACGAGGAATAGAAAACCACCTCCAATCAGGATTCCAAAAAGGGATTCAAGCCAAGAAATTGTTGGTATAAAGAAAGAGGCACCTAACCCACAGAAGATCCCGGGAATGGATATGATATCCGGTATTATTTGATGATCAAGGTCTATAAATGTTATAGTAATTAAGGCGGCAGCCAATAACAAAAAGAGCAGAAACTGTAGTGTGAGGCCATACTTCATGAAGAGGGCCAAGGAGATTAGGCCAGATAAGCCCTCCACTATTGGGTAGCGCGAAGGGATATGCGCTTTGCAGTGCCTGCATTTTCCTCTCAGAAGGAGATAGCTTAGGATGGGGATGTTGTCATAGAATCTTATTGCTTCGCCGCAATGGGGGCAATGAGAGGGGGGAGATAAAAGCGATTCCCTTTTTGGTAATCTATGAATACAGACATTCAAAAAGCTTCCCAATATGGCGCCGAGGAAAAAGACAAATATGAAAATCATGTTAGAACTCAGTTCTCTTCGCTCACAATTCGAGTAATGCTATGCTGTTATCTATCAATGCAGATAATCCCCAGCAAAGGCTCATAAACAAGGTTGTTCAGGTATTGGATCACGGAGGCCTGATAATCTACCCAACGGACACCTTTTACGGTATGGGTTGTGATCTCTTTAACAAGAAATCCATCCAACGCATATACCAGCTTAAAAGAAGGCCCCTGAAAAAACCATTTTCCTTTGTGTGCGCCAGTCTAAAGGACATAAGCTGCTATGCCCGGGTTTCAAACCATGCCTACAGGGTTATGAAAAGGGCACTGCCTGGACCGTATACCTTTGTCTTAGAGGGGACCAGGCTGGTGCCCAAGCTCATGCTCACAAGAAGAAAAACTGTGGGTATAAGGGTACCGAACAATAGAATCTGTTTAGGCATAGTGAAAGGTCTGGGCCGCCCCATTGTTAGCACCAGTGTCCAACTTGATGATCCGTCAGTAATCCATGATACCTATTCTTCTTTGGTTGAGATGGTGATTGACGGAGGAGTTATCTCGTACGAACCCTCTACTGTGGTCTCCTTGATAAGCGATTCGCCGGAGGTGATTAGGGAAGGGAAAGGGGAAATCAATTTTCTCTAATTTGATATACTGAATTCTCCGTTCCACCGGTACTCGAGCAGCCCGTAATGGTGATCAATTCTGTTGATGAGAGAGTCAAGAAGATCCCTGAACAGCAGATCCCATAGGAAAGATCTCCTCTTCTTCTCAGGATAGACCAATTTTACCTCTCCCTTGATATTGGCCATCTTCTTAGCAAGATCGACGGCATCCCGGAAATTGCCGAGGCGATCCACCAGGCCAATTTTTTTCGCCTGTCTCCCTGAGAAGATCCTGCCATCAGCTATCTCAAGGACCTTTTCCCTGGGCATATTCCTGCCTTTGGACACGGCAGTTACAAATTGGTCCCGGATATCCTCTAAAAGGGTCATAACCATCTTTTTTTCCCTATCCGTCATCTTTCGATTAGGAGAGCCGATATCCTTGAACTCACCACTCTTAATCACCTGCATTTCTATTCCGACCTTGTTGAGAAGCTCTTCAATCCTGATGAACTCCATGAGCACGCCGATACTGCCGGTAAGGGTTCCGGGGTTGGCAACTATCTCATCGGCCGCTGATGCAATATAGTAAGCGCCGGAGGCAGTTAAAGATCCCAGAGAGGCGATCACCCTTTTGGCCTGTGTAGTTCGCCTTGTCTCACTATATATCTCTTGTGACGGACCGACCCCACCGCCAGGGGAATTTATTCTCAGAATTATGGCCTTAATTCGCTTATCATTCCTGAAAGTTGTCAATTGCTCTGTAATTGCATCTGCGTTCTTGATTACACCGTTTATGGGAATCACCCCTATTTTATTGCCAATTGAGAGGGAGGGTGTTAGATGGGAGAGGGAAAGGACGATAGCCATTACCGTGCCAAAGAACAGAACGGCCACACCCAGGATAAGAAGCACAAATGTGATGGGACGATCCTTTTGAAGCATAAGATCTTCCTTCTAACTTGAATTATCTTCCTCCTCCTTGGAACTGAGGGCAGCATTGGCCTCCATCTTCTCTTTTATGAGCATCCCAAAACCGGAAGAGGCCTCTTTCGTGCTATCTTTGTAATTGGCATATGTATCTTTGGAGTCCTTTTCTTGAAGCTTTTTTATGGATAGACCGATCTTCTTCTCTTCCTTGGAAACGTTTACCACAATGGCCTCAATAACGTCATCAATCTGGAACTTACCGAGAGGGGACTTGGATTTCTCCTTGCTTATCTCCGATGCATGGATGAGACCCTCTATGCCTTCCTCTAACTCCAGAAATATACCAAAATCGGTTATATTGGTCACCTTTCCCGTAACCTTTGTACCAACCTCGTATTTTTCAGGAATCTCCTCCCATGGATCCTTGGTCAATTGCTTTATGCCTAATGTGAAACGTCCATTATCCTTATCTATGGACAGGACTGTTGCCTGGACTTCCTCACCTTTCTCATACAGTTCGGAGGGATGCTTGATCTTCTTTGTCCATGACATATCCGAGATGTGAACAAGGCCATCAATTTCCTCATCTATGCCGATAAATAAGCCAAAATCGGTAATATTCTTTATCCTGCCCTCAATAATGGTGCCTATAGGATATTTTTCCCCAATTACATCCCAGGGATTCGGTTTTACCTGTTTCAGGCCCAATGAGACCCTTCTGCTTTTGGTGTCCAAGTGGAGCACTACCGCCTCAACCATATCCCCGACGCTTGCTACCTGGGAGGGATGCCTGATCTTTTTTGTCCAGGACATCTCCGAGATATGAATCAGGCCTTCTATTCCCTCCTCTATCTCTACAAATGCACCATAATCCATGAGGCTGGCTACCCTGCCACTGGTTCTTGTGCCAACAGGGAGCCTTTCATGGGCATCTATCCAGGGATCAGGCTTGAGTTGTTTGAGCCCCAGGGAGACCCTATCCTTTTCCCTGTCAAAACCAATGACCTTAACTGTTACCTCATCCCCTATCTGGTGCATCGTAGAAGGATGGGCAACCCTGCCCCAGGACATGTCCGTTATGTGAAGAAGACCATCTATACCACCGAGGTCTACAAATAGGCCATAGTCAGTAATATTTTTGACTATTCCCTTTAATACCGAGCCCTCCTCTATGAGCGAGAGGGTCTTGGCCTTCTGTTTCAGCCTCTCGGCCTCAAGAATGACCCTTCGGGACACAATTATGTTATTTCGCCTCTTGTTATACTTCAGGATCTTGAGTTCCATTACCTGGCCTGCTAATGAATCAAGATTCCTGATGGGGTGAAGATCAATATGGGAGCCAGGTAGAAAGGCAGGAAGACCTATATCCACTGAAAGACCTCCTTTAACCTTGAAGATTACCTTTCCCTCGATAGTACCGTCGTTATTGTACACGTCCCTGATACGATCCCATATCTTTATTCTTTTTGCCTTCTCCATGGAGAGGGTTATGATGCCCTCATCATCCTCTTTTCTCTCCAAGACAACGTCAATCTTATCTCCTGCCTTAGCAGCTACTTTTCCATCTGCATCCTTGAACTCCCTGACGGGGATCAGGCCTTCTGATTTGTAACCGATGTCTACCAATACATAGTCCTCGTCTATCCTGATAATTTCTCCCTTAACCAGTTCTCCTTCCTGAATTTGCCTCAGGCTCTGTTCATACATTTCGGCTACATTGATCTCCGCTGAATCGTCCTTAATGTTACTTTCAGCCCCACGAGGATCAGAATGTTCCTCCTCTCTGGATCCCGTCTCGCGTGTTGCTGCTTCCTCCTCTAAGCGGCTATCTCCTTGTCTTGTTTCGTCGGCTTTTTCATCCATTGATCTTTAACCCCCTCGCAAAAAATTTTTTATTAACACATAGCCTTTTAGCTTACCAGGATTTTTCTTAAAATTCAACCCTTTATTTTTTTTGAAATTTGGAGACCCTCGGCAGTCCGTTATCTGTTGTATTTCTATCTCCGGAGGTTCAATGTAGAGTAGATAATTCAGCATCTTTTTTGCTATCTGACTGAATTAACTCGTTTTTTTGATCTCTCTCAACGGGCAATCTACAGCCGCCAACGGACACTAACTATATGCCTTCATGCCCCTCATTATCGTTTCGACAACCTGATCAGGGGTTAATTTCGTGGTATCGATCATCTTTGCATCCTTGGCTGGTCTCAGTGGAGAAAGGCGGCGAGTCATATCCTGATGGTCGCGCTTGATGAGATCTTCCTTTACCTTTTCCCTTGAGACAGAGTCCCCCTTTTTTTGCCTCTCCAGAAATCTCCGATCTACCCTTACCTCCAATGATGCATCAAGATAAAATTTGTGTTGGGCCTCCGGAAAGACAACTGTTCCCATGTCTCGCCCTTCCGCCACCAGGGGACCTTGGGAACCAATTTTTCTTTGGAGCCTGGTCACTACCTTCCTGACACGGTCAATTGCCGAGACAGTGGATGCGGTTAAATCTATAGTCGGCTCCCTGATAGCTTCAGTAACATCCTCGTCACCCAGATAAATCCTGGCTGAATCACCTTCATGGATAAATTTTATATCGAGACCGTTACATATTTTGGCTATTTTCCCTTCGTCCTCCAACTCTATACCGGCCCTCCAGATAGCGAGTGCAACGGCCCGGTACATTGCCCCTGTATCGAGATAGTGATACCGCAGACTTTTAGCCAGGAGGTGGGCAACAGTGCTCTTTCCGCACCCAGTTGGTCCGTCTATGGTTACCAGGTGAGTCAATTCAAGAGAGGATCTTCTCCAGCGTTTTGATGAACCTGTTATTCTCTTCCGGTAGGCCTGCATTTATCCTGATATAATCCTTCAATCCAAAGCTTTCCATAGGCCTGACTATCACACCCTCCCTCAGCATGCGCCTGTACGTTTCTTCTGCACCGAGGGGTGTCTTGATCAGGAAAAAGTTTGTCTGGGTAGTCACATATTCGAGACCCATCCGATCTAACTGGGAATAAAGGAATTCAAGGCCATCCCTTGTAAGGGCAAGTGTTTTTTTCACAAACTCGTCATCATCAAGGGCTGCCAGGGCTGCAACTTGGGCAAGGTGATTTGCGTTAAAGGGCTGTCTGACAAGATTCAAGCTATCTATTATCATCTCAGAGGCAAATCCATAGCCAATCCTGAGTCCAGCTAATCCATATGCCTTCGAAAATGTCCGCAGGACCACCAAGAGGGGATGTGGTTCCAGTAACTCTACCAGGCTTGCAACGCTCGGATCTGTTGCAAATTCAATATAGGCCTCATCTACGACAACGATCACATCAGAGGGGAGGGCATGTAGAAAGTGTGAGAGCTCCTTTTTTTTAAGGGCCTTTCCTGTTGGATTGTTAGGGTTATTTATAAAGATGATCTTGGTCCGGGGCGATACCGCCTCAAGGATGGCTGGCAGATCGATACGGAAATCTGATAAGGGTACCGTGACTGTTTTCCCGCCAAAACTCTCGACAACCTTTCCATATAACAGGAAGGTAGGTACGGGAACTATGACCTCCTCATCAGGGGAAAGAAAGGTGTGTGCAACCAGCTCTATTATCTCGTCCGATCCATTGCCCACAATGATCTTGCGCACGGGCAACCCGAACTTCTCTGCCAGTTTCTGTCTCAGATAATAGCAGCTGCCATCAGGGTACCTATGGATACGGTTGAGGTTTTCCTTAATGGCCGCGGTAGCCTTAGGTGAGGGGCCTAAGGGATTCTCATTTGAGGCCAGTTTTATAGGACCAACTATTCCCGTTTCCCTCTCAAGCTCCTCTATGGGCTTGCCTGGCGGATAGGGGACCAGCCTTTCAATGCCTTTCCTGGTTAATCTTTTCATATTGAGCCTTCCTTTTCTACCCTGTTGGGATGCC
>DAOVGH010000059.1 GCA_030672485.1 Desulfobacterales bacterium
GGGATGCTCTGTGGTGGAAATACGGATATCCTCCTTGAACCAATCTCAGCTCAACCTACTCTATGCATCTTTGGGGCGGGGCACATCTCCTTTTCCATCTCCAAGATTGCCAAGATGGTGGGATTCAAGGTAGTTGTGGTTGACAATAGGACTGAATTTGCTAACACCAACCGATTTCCCGAGGCGGATGAGATATTCGCTGAAGATTTCTCAAAGGTATTTTCAAGACTGAAGATCAATAGATCATCCTATATAGTGATCGTGACCAGGGGCCATCAATTTGATGAGGAGGTATTGGAATGGGCAGTGAAGACCGAGGCTTGCTATATAGGAATGATAGGGAGTAGAAAGAAGAAAGGGGCTCTATTCTCGCATTTACAATCCAAAGGGATATCTAAGAAGTTACTTGAAGGTGTCTACGCCCCCATCGGAATTGATATCAATGCAGAAACACCTGCGGAGATCGCTGTGAGCATTATGGCCGAGATCATAAAGCTTAGAAGGGAAAAGGAAGGGACTCGGAGAAAAACCTGGAAGGTTTAAAGATTCCAAGAAATCTGGCTATAAATATAAAATGGAACCCATACCTGGTATCTTGCTTTCCGCGGGAAGTTCTGTACGTTTTGGCTCTGAGAAGTTGCTCACCCTCCTTCCAACAGGTGAAACGCTTTTCGAAAGAGCCCTCAAGGTCCATCTGCAAAGTCAGATCTCTCCCCTTATAGTTGTAGTTTCTGCTTTTCTTGGGAAAATCATCATCGAAAAAACCCGAATCTTCTCCCTTTCGAGGATTGCAATTGAAAAAGAGGTGGATCCCTGGTACTCCTTCTCGAGCCGATGGGGAGGCGGAAGATTGGTCATTAACAAAATGTTCAAGGAAGGAATGTCGTCCTCCATCCATAAAGGATTAGGCTGTCTAAGAGATGAAGAGAGGGATAACGGGGTTCTGATCTCCCTTGCAGATTTGCCCTATCTAAGTTGTGAGGCGATAAATTTTTTAATCAAAAAATTCCTGGAGAAAAGGACGGGGGTTCTTGTTCCTGTCTTCAATGGCACTACAGGCCATCCGGTCATTGTTGATATAAATCGATTTAGAAATGATATCGGTAAGATAAAAGGTGATGTAGGCCTAAAAGTTCTCATTAACAAATACCCAAAAATGGTGGAAAGAGTCCCGTGGAAGGATGACTCAGTTACGTGGGATATTGATAATCCTAGGGATTTAGAAAGGTTATTATGAACTCAACTACCGAAAGACTGCTGGAAAAAGGGATGGATCTGGCCGATGACCAGATAGTTACCGATCTCAGGGTGGGCCTCGGCTATACCGCAGCAGAGGTTTCAAACAAAGATGTAGGCCTGGCCTATACCTTTCAGCATGATATCAGCGGAACATGCACTGCGATAAAACAGGCGGGAAAAATAACTGGAAGTACAGCCAAGGAGTTGGTTGGATGGATGGGGAGAGGCGACCTTCTCTCGAGTGCAATGGGGTTAGCGACCTTGAATGCAGTGCTTCAGTCTTACCTCCCTGAAAGTCTGGGTGAGGATTTTCTCCCATTTCTGGAAATAGGCCCCAAGGATAGCGTAGGAATGGTGGGATATTTTGGGCCCTTGATTCAGCCTATCCGGCAAAAATGTGGTGAGCTTCTGATATTTGAAAGAGAAACAAGCAAAGGAAAGGGATTATTGGGTCCGGAGGAGATCAGATTTCGCCTACCGGATTGCACCATTGTAATCCTATCTGCAACCACCCTGATAAATCACACATTTGACCAGATTACGAAATATATTGGACGAGCTAGAGAGGTGGTTCTGCTGGGTCCGTCTGCACCGCTCCTTCCAGATGCCTTTGAAAAAACCCCTGTAAGCTATCTGGGAGGCGTCCGGATGATCGACAGGAAGAAATCCCTTAAGATAGTCAGCCAAGGAGGGGGAACGCAAAGGCTTCTGAAGGCAGGCTCGGTGAAGAAAATAGTAGTTGCCACATCGACCCCGCCTACTTGACGAAGTACCCCGCAATCTTGAGGTAAGCATCTGTGGGGCCCTGAAAAAAATGGTATTAGGCCTATAATTCATAAAGGGTTTCGTCTTTAAGGGGAGTCTTTGCCTTTTCTCTTGGCAGCCTCTTTTCCGGGAGGGCGAATGGTTCTTCTTCCAAAATATCTCCCATCTCTCCCTCAATTTTCTCAGGGTCTTCCCCTGCTTCCATCCTCTCTATTGCCTCCTTCATCCCTTTGCCCAGATTTAACCCGGAAATCTCGGAAAGTCTGCGCATTACACTGGCTGCCTGTTTCGGATCATCTTCGTTAAGATCGTGCGCTTCCCTTGCGAGCATACCAACAGCCTTTTCCATCCTCTCCTCATCAAAAGGGAGGGAATCTTTGCTATTCCCCTCAGGGCCTTGCTTCAGAATAGAAAAGCTCGATAGAAATCGTCTTAATTTCATCTCTCTGCATCTGGGACAGATTGGTTGTTTGCTTGTATTTATCGATTTTGAGTAAAAATTAAACAGGGTATTACACCTTTCACAGTAAAATTCATAGACGGGCATCTCTCCTCCCTTGATTTGTTCTTCTTTGTGCACAATATCAGCAGGATCTTGCCATGACAAGAAAAATGAGGGCCTTAATTTAATGCTAAGCCTTTGATTTTACTGAAAGCTGATGGCTGAGAGCTAAACCCTTAGATTTAATGAGAAGGGGCTTGAGATGGAGCATTGAATTGGTGTAATAAAATAATATCATTAAAAAAATATTAGGTTAAAATTAGTTAAGGAAATAGATAGAGTTTTTTGTCGCGGAAGATTGAAAATTTAAACACCTAAATTGGGGCTACGATTATGAAAGATAGGCCATTAGTAGGAATAGTCATAGGAAGCACCTCTGACAGGGATGTAATGGATGAATGTATAAAGACCCTGAGGGAGATGGACATAGCTTTCGAAATAACCGTATCTTCTGCCCACAGGTCTCCGGATAAAACCAGGGACTACGCCATCAGTGCCTCTGATAGAGGGTTAGAGGTTATTATTGCAGGTGCTGGCTGGGCAGCCCATCTGGCCGGGATAATTGCTTCCTATACCACATTGCCAGTTATCGGTGTACCTATTGACTCCTCTCCGCTTAAGGGGATAGATTCGCTCCTGTCAACGGTCCAGATGCCCCCAGGTGTTCCTGTGGCTGCTATGGCAATTGGTAGAGGTGGCGCCCGGAATGCCGCTGTATTTGCTGCCCAGATACTGGCCCTCAAGCATCCTGACATTGCCAAGAGATTGGAGGCCCACAAAGAGCGACTGACGAAGGCAAGAGGGGGCACGAAAGATTGAGTCATTTTGTAAAAATTCATTCAGATGAATCCTTAAGAAAGGGTCTCGATGAAGCTGCTAAGATCATCTCAGAAGGAGGCATTGTAGCGTTTCCCACGGAATCTTTTTATGGTCTAGGTGCAGATGTGACCAATCCAGATGCCATAAAAAGGCTCTTTAAGATAAAGAGGAGAAAGTCTGATCTCCCCCTCCTCATTCTGATCTCTTCCCTCAGGAAGCTCCCTAAATATGTTACTTCTATCCCACCAGGGGCAAAAAGGATAGGGGAAAAATTCTGGCCTGGCGGGCTTACCATGATTTTTCAGTCCTCACCTATCTTGCCATTGGTGTTGACGGCGGGTAAAGGAAAAGTGGGTATCAGGATATCCAGCCACCCTTTGGCCAATGCCCTCTCACGAGCCCTGGATGTTCCAATCACAGCAACAAGCGCCAATATCTCTGGAAGGCCTCCTTGCATAATGGCTGATCAGGTTGTAGAATGTCTAGGAGATGACCTGGATCTCATATTAGATGGAGGAACAACAGAAGGAAGATATCCGTCTACTATCCTTGATGTGACAGTTGATCCTCCTTTAATCATCCGGGAAGGGATTATTAAAACAGAAGAGATTATTAAGAGTGGCATTTATGAAAAGATAGTCGAGTCGTCGAGTGGTTAAGTGATTAAGATCATACGACTCAACCAACTGACCACTCAACCATTTGACAAACTCCGGATAAGTGGAAAAAATAAAAATCATAGTTGTTACCGGTCTTTCAGGATCGGGAAAAACCACAGCAATAGATGCGCTCGAGGACGCTGGTTTCTTCTGCATAGATAATCTGCCAGTGATACTGCTGCCCAAGTTTTTGGAGCTAAGGGCAGAGGCTGGTTCGGAAATAACGAAGCTTGCCCTCGTTATGGATCTCAGGGAAAAAGAGTTTCTTCAAACTTATCCTGAGATCTTTAAAAGACTTAGGGAGGATAGATACCTCTTCGAGATCCTCTTTCTTGAGGCCTCTACAGAGATCCTACTAAGGAGGTACAGTCAGACCCGAAGAAAACACCCTCTAGGCGGGGATAAGAGCCTTCTTGAAGGGATTCAGACCGAAAGGGAGGAATTAAAAGAGCTAAGGGAGATTGCAGATCACATAATTGACACATCAAACTATAACGTTCATGAATTGAAGGAGATTATCCTGAATCATGTCCTAAAGGCAGTCCCTGCAAAAAGGATGAAAATTTACCTCCTATCCTTCGGGTACAAATATGGTATACCCCATGATGCGGATCTGGTCATTGATGTTAGGTTCCTTCCTAACCCTCACTTTGTTCAAGAATTAAAAAACCTTGATGGAACCTCCCCAAGGGTCAAAAAATATATGGATAGGTGGAAAGAGACCCATATCTTCCTTAAGAAATATCTAGACCTCCTTAACTACCTCATCCCTCACTACGAAAAAGAAGGGAAATCCTCTTTGACCATTGCCGTGGGATGTACAGCAGGGACACACAGGTCTGTAAGTATTGCCGATGCTATTTATGGAAAACTTAAAAAAACAACAAACCTTATCACCTTAACACATCGAGATATTGAATTAGACAGACAATGAGAGATGCATTTGGTTGTTCTAGATTAGACCAACTGGCAAAAGAACGGTTTGCAGTGCAGGGAATATTAGTATAGGGGATTAGGGAGAAAGATACCTACTGAAGACTTATCTCATGCTGCTCGGGATGAAAATCGTCCTTTCCAATAATAATAATGCGACGATTGATCCTTTTTTCCAATTCCATAACGGAATATCTTTCTTCCTCCTTTAGAGCCCTTTCTATTTCGGGATTCACCAAGAGATAGATTGCGCCCCCCTCACCTGAGAGAGACTCTCTCTCCAGATCCCTAAAGATATCATAACAGATTGTCGTGGGCGATTCAAGTCGACCCCTTCCCTCACAGTATGGACAAGGCTCAGTTAGAAAGAGGTTTATATTTTCCCTTGTCCTCTTCCTGGCCATCTCAATCAGCCCCAACTCCGACATCTTCACGACAGTGATCTTGGTCCTATCTCTTTCCAAGGCCTCATTTAGGGCCAGGGAAACCCTCTCCCTGTCCTCTTCTCTATCCATATCTATGAAGTCAATAACAATCAGTCCCCCAATATTTCTTAATCTTATCTGATAGGCAATCTCCTTAACAGCCTCCAGGTTTGTTTTTACAATTGTTTCTGTCAGGTTTCTTTTTCCTACATAGCTTCCTGTATTAACATCTATAGTCGTAAGGGCCTCTGTCGATTCAATGACAATATATCCCCCAGATTTTAGCCAGATCTTCTTATCCAAGGCCCTGTTTATCTCCATCTCGATACCATAGGCATCAAAAATAGGCTCCCTACCTTCGTAGAGTTCAACTGAGTACCTAAAATTTGGGGCAAAGGTCTCTATGAACTCCATGACTGATTGATACTCTTCCCTTGAGTCGATCACCAGCCTGTCAATCTCTTTGGTAAAAAGATCCCGCACGGCCCTTAAGGTAATCGTTAGCTCCTTGTGAACCAGACTGGGTGCAGAGGATGTTTCTTTCTTCTTTTGAATATTCGTCCACAATTTGGTCAAAAACTCCATCTCGGATTTTAGCTTCTCTTTCGGTGCCCTCTCGCTTGCAGTCCTTACAATGAAACCCGCACTCGGAGGCCTTAACTCTTGCATGATCCTCTTTAACCTGGTTCTTTCTTTCTCGTCTTCTATCCTGCGTGAAATACCAATGTGGTCAACAGTGGGCATAAAAACCAGATGACGTCCGGGAAGCGTTATGTGAGAGGTCAGCCTGGCACCCTTTGCACCCAAAGGCTCTTTAGAGACCTGAACCAAGATATCCTGACCTTCTTGCAGGAGACCCTCTATATTAATATCACTGCCCTTTAGGAACCTCATCCGCAAAGGTGTAACAGCCTCCAAGCTATTATCCTCATCTGCTTCCTGCAACATGATCTGCTCCCAATACCGAAGATCATTATAGACGTCTGTCACGTATAAAAAAGCCGGTCTATCCAGACTTATATCTACAAAGGCTGCCTGCATTCCCGGTAGAACCCGTAACACCCTCCCAAGATAAATATTCCCCACAAGTTCCTGTTCAGGACCTCTTTTGACGTGGAGTTCAACCACAGTTCCGTTCTCCACCAGGGCCACCCTTGTCTCATGTGGTCTGGCATTAATTACCAGCTCATTGGTCATTATCGAGCCTCAGGTAAGGACGCATTTTGTTTTTAGAATCCTCATCCCCTCTATCTGGTTATCGGTTAGGTCAAATACCTCTTTCATAATCTCGGCAGGCTTCAAGCCCGGGCCTCTCCCATGTCTTACAGCTAACTCCATCTCGTCCCTGGATAACAGACTTAACTCCTTTACCTGAGATCGAATATCAACTGTCCTATCACCATTTCTGTGTCGCCTGATTACCGGATAGGTATCTACCCCCAGAAACCTATCGAGATACCCCTTGTTGAAAAATCCATTTATCTTGATATGAAAATAGCTTTCTTTGATCTGGGGAGGAGAGGCCTTCGTTGATATCTCCTTCATAAAAAGAACCCTAATGCCAGAGGGTAACGCCCGATTAAGCCGCTTGACTGTTTGAGATGTGTCTTGAATATTCTTAGCTTGAATATCCATTATTTCAGCCAAGCTCTCTATTCCCACAGGAAGAGCCAATGCAAAGGATACCTTTGGCATGGGATGATAACCACCAGAATAAACCAAATCCATCCCAGCCCTTCTGAGTGCCCTTATGAACAACCTAATAAGCTCTAAGTGACTGAGATATCTTGCTTTTTCAAGTTTTGTAAAATGTAGCCGATACCTTTTAATCCTGTCTTTTGATCCCTCTGATTTAGGGGTATCTTCTTCTTTAAGGTGATGGAAGCTATCAAATAAAACCGGGGAAATGTCAGGGTCGTTACAGACACCACAGCTCGAACAACGCTCCCTGGAATCAACAGTTTTTTCAGCCTTTATAGCCTTTTTCCACTCCTTAAGTAGGAATTCCTTAGATACTCCTGAATGGAGATGTTCCCATGGTAGGATCTCATCATGACCCCTTTCTCGAAGAAGGTAAAAATCTGGATCAAGGCGGTGCCTTTTAAAGGCCTTCTTCCAGATGTCCAAATTAAGGTGCTCACTCCAACTGTCAAAACGGGCACCCTGTTGCCATGCCTCGAATAATGCCTTAGTTAACCTCCTGTCACCCCTCGAAAAGATTCCCTCCAGCCAGCTTGCCTCTGGATTGTTCCATTTAACCCTTACTTTATGGCTCTTCAGCCTTTTCCTGATAAGATCAATTCTTCGTCTGCTTTCTTCAAGTTGAATCTGTGGGACCCATGCAAAAGGTGTATGTGCCTTGGGAACAAACGAGGCAATGCTTACATTTAACACCTGTCCCCTTCCTCCCTTAGGTGCAAATTCAGAAATCCTTTTACTCAGTTCAACTATGGACATAAGATCACTGTCTGCCTCATAAGGAAGGCCTATCATGAAATAAAGTTTGATTAGGTTCCAGCCTCCCTCGTAGATTTCTCTGGCTGTATTCAAGATCTGATCGTCCGTCAATCCCTTGTTTATGATATCTCTAAGTCTCTGGCTTCCTGCTTCAGGTGCAATAGTGAAACTCGTCTTCCTCACCTTCTTTATCTCTTCCATTAATAAAGAAATGGCCCCATCAACTCTTAAAGACGAGAGACTAACAGCAACATGCCTATCTGCAAACCTTTTCACCAATTCCTTTAGTAAAGGAAGGATACACGTATAATCGCCTGAACTTAAAGAGAGAAGGGATAGATCCTCAAATCCTGTCTCATTTAAACCGGCTTCAACTACGCGCAATATCTCAAGAGGATCCCGCTCTCTCACCGGCCTATATATCATTCCAGCCTGGCAAAAACGGCACCCCCGGCTACATCCCCTGGCAACCTCAATAGTGAATCGATCATGAACCAACTCGGAAAACGGAACAATCTGCTTTGACGGAAAAGGATAGCAGTTAAGATCAGGAACTATGGCCTTTTCAACAGTCTTATATCCTTCTATCAAGGGTTCTAAGTATCGTATAATTCCCTTTTTGTCATAATGAACTTTAAAGAAAGAGGGGATGTAGATACCTGTAACCCTTGAGAGTTCTTTCAACAACTCAAACCTGCTCTTTCTCCCATCTAGCTTCCATTCCCTCACAGTTTGGCAGATAGAAAGCGCTGCCCTCTCTCCATCGCCTATAAGTATAGCATCAAATACTGTGGCTATAGGCTCTGGATTAAAGCATACAGGGCCACCTGCGATAATCAATGGATCCATGGGTCCCCTCTCTTCAGATAAGAAAGGGATGTCTGTAAGATCAAGCATGGACAGAATGTTGGTATAACAGAGTTCATGTTGTAAACTGAACCCGACTATATCAAATTCAGATAGGGCTCTACCTGATTCGAGCGAGGTAAGGGGAATGCTTCTCCTTTCAAGCTCGGATTCTAAATCTACCCATGGAGCAAAGACCCTTTCCGTTG
>DAOVGH010000053.1 GCA_030672485.1 Desulfobacterales bacterium
GGTGCCCTAAACAGATGCCCATAATCGGTAAGTTTGGTAATTGAGAGATTATTTTTTTAACAGTTTCGGCTACATAAGGAACTCCTTCAGGGTCTCCCGGGCCATTAGAAAGTAGCAGACCATCAGGGGCCATTTTTAGAATCTCTTCTGATTTTATGGAAGCTGGAGCAACTGTTACCTGACAGCCGGCTTTAGCCAATTCTCTGAGAATATTGTGCTTAACCCCGCAATCAATAACCAAAACCCTGTACTTACCATTATTACTCCATTCATAAACCTTCTGGCAGGTAACCTCCTTGACTAAATCCCGGCCAATTAAACCAGGAGAGGCCCTAGCTTTTTCAATCAAGCTATCTTTGTCCAAATCTTCTGTAGAGATAACCCCTTTCATTGCCCCAGCGTATCTTATGTGCCTGGTTAAAGCCCGTGTATCCACTGCCTCAACTCCAAGGATATTGTCTTCTTTCAGGAATTCATCAAGGCTCTTTTTGGCACGCCAGTTACTGAATATACGGCTGTATTCTTTAACTATAAACCCTTCTACCTGAAGTTTAGCAGACTCAAAATCCTCTTCATTCACCCCATAATTTCCTATCAACGGATAGGTCATGGTCACTATTTGCCCGCAGTAGGAAGGGTCGGTAAGTATTTCTTGATAGCCCATCATGCTGGTATTAAAGACCACTTCTCCTGTTTTTTCACCAGTAGCGCCAAAAGCCCTACCTTCAAATATTCTTCCATCCTCTAAAGCAATCAATGCCTTCATTTACTGCACTTCAATTGTTTCGCTTTCTCTTCCACTGCCTTTGCTATTTCTCTCTTATACGCCTTAGCCTTTTCTCTTGTCCCGGGGAATTTGATGTCCAATATCAGTGCTCCCAAGATGCCTACCTTCTTTGCACCAGCTTTACCAATACCTACAGTGGCCACAGGTACTCGCGATGGCATCTGAACTATTGAGAGAAGTGAATCTATTCCTCCTGCCATGTGTGCTGTTCTACCTGCACCAGCAATGATTACCTCTAAGCCACGCTCCTCAGCAGTAACAGCATACTCGTATACCTTTTACGGCGTACGATGGGCAGAGACAATGTTAATGGTAAGGTTATTCAGCAGATCCGGGGGAATTGCTCACCGCTTAGGGGTTCAAGGAGCCTGTGGCCACCTATCCTTGTTTTGAGAAGAACTTTTCCGGGGTTCTCATCCACTACCCTGCCTACTATTACCGAATCTCTTCCCAGAGGGTCTGCCTTCATTGCCTCAAAAACCTTTTCAGCCTCCTTTTGAGGCACAAAGGCAACGAGCTTTCCTTCATTGGCCAGGTAAAAGGGATCAAATCCAAGCAGATCACATACACCTCTTACCTCTTCTCTCACGGTTATCTTTTCCTCTTCAACGATAACCCCCACTTTCGAGGAATTGGCTATCTCCCAGAGGACAGTGGCAAGCCCTCCCCTGGTTGGGTCCCTTAAGACGTGGATATCAGTGCATGCATTTAATATCGCCTTCACAAGACCATTGAGAGGAGCACAATCGCTTTTTATCTCTCCTTTTAATGAGAACTCACCACGTGCAAGGAGTATCCCTATCTCATGATCCCCAATAGGGCCATTAATTATAACAAAATCACCGGGCATAGCATGGGAGCCACTTATATCAACCCCCTCAGGGACAATCCCAACTCCAGAGGTGGTAATAAAAAGCCCCTCTGCCGCCCCATGTTCCACCACCTTTGTGTCCCCTGCAACTACCATCACCCCTGCTTCCAGAGCAGCTTTTTTTATCGAAGAGAGGATCCTCTCAAGATCTTCTTTGGAGAAGCCCTCCTCTAAGATAAAAGAGGTTGAAATCCCCAGAGGCCTGGCCCCTGCCATGGCAAGGTCATTTACAGTTCCGCAGATTGAAAGCCTCCCAATGTCGCCTCCTGGGAAGAAAAGGGGTTTTACTACGTATGAGTCGGTGGTAAAGGCAAGCCTGGATCTCTCAGTTGGGATGATGGCGCTATCATCGAGGCAGGAAAGAAGTTCATTTTCGAGAAAGGGTAGAAATAGTTCCTTGATGAGGTCATGACTCAATTTTCCCCCTGCCCCGTGAGCAAGAAGTATCTTTCCTTCCTTCATCTGAAAGCCCCGTATTTGCGAAAGGCGGCACAACTTCCCTCTGACGATACCATACATGGCCCTACAGGGTTCTCCGGGGTACACCTTTTATCAAAAAGGGGGCAATCAGGAGGGCTCTTAAGGCCCTGAAGGATCTTGCCACATATACAACCAGGAGGATCTTTCTTATCCTCATAAGGAATGTCAAATACCAAAGATGCATCCA
Organism: Desulfobacterales bacterium; assembly: GCA_030672485.1. Classification (GTDB taxonomy): domain Bacteria; phylum Desulfobacterota; class DSM-4660; order Desulfatiglandales; family B25-G16; genus JABXJZ01. The sequence continues at coordinate 2,326 of DAOVGH010000053.1, forward strand.
TTTCTTTGAACTCTTCCCTGAGTGTAAGGCCACTTTCCAGTATCATGCCCAGACCCCTCCAGCGGGCACCAACAGGCTCAAATACCTCTTCCATTGCCTTTAGGGCCAGTTGATTTCCCTCCTCTTTCACTGCCCTTGTGTACTGAATTTCTATCTCAGATCTGCCTTCCTTTTTCTGGCACAGGAGCATGTATATCCCTTTCAAGATATCGAGGGCCTCAAACCCGGTGATCACACCCATGAGGGAAAATTCACTGGCAATAAAGGAGTAGGGAGTTCTCCCGATTATCACACTTACATGGCCAGGCAGGATAAAGCCGTCTATCTTTACCTTTCTTGGGGAAAGCAATGCCCTTATAGCCGGTGGTATGAGTCTTTGGGAGGATAGTAGAAATAAATTGTCTATCCTCTTTCTCTTCGCCTCTTTTACAGCAGCAGCAATAGCAGGTGAGGTAGTCTCAAAGCCTACTGCAAAAAAGACTATCCTTCTTTTTTTTTCTTTTAGTGCGATTTCAAGGGAATCTAAAGGGGAGGTTATTACCCTGATGTCTCTGCCCATTGCCCGCTCCTGATTAAGGGATGAGGAGGTTCCTGGAACACTCATCAGGTCACCAAATGTCAAAAGGGTCACATCCTTTAATTGTGCCAGGGCAATGGCCCTGTCGATCTCTCCTACAGGTGTTACACATACTGGACAGCCTGGGCCGGATATAAGCTCTATTCCTTCGGGCAGAAGAGATCTTATTCCAGATCGGAAGATAGATACTGTATGGGTGCCGCACACCTCCATAAAACGTATTTGTCCATCAGCAAGCCCAGAGATCTCCCTCAGAATGATGGAGGCAATGTTTCCTTCATCTATCCTCTTTGATTTATTCAAGATAACCCCTATCTATCTCCTTAAAGAGTCTTAATGTCTCCAGGGCCTCCTCCTTTTCAAGCCTCTGAATGGCAAAGCCTACATGGACAAGTACATAGTCCCCTTCGCTAACATCAGGACATAGTAGAAGGCTTACCTTTCTCCTGATGCCACCAAAGTCAACCTCGGCTAAATTCTCCTTTATGGAGATAACCTTACCAGGTACACCTAAACACATGTCTTAGCTCCGCAGGTCTGAAGTCAGAGGTTAGAAAAACTCTGCCACTTGTTTATTAAACTTTTACACTCTTAATCACTGTTTTTATTTCTCCCTCTGTCCTCTGTCATCTGTTAACTCCATAGTAAGCCTGTCCAAGCGATATGCCTCCATCGTTGGGAGGGACCTTTTGATGGGTGTAAACCTTAAATCCATCCTCTTTAAGGATATCCCATACCTTGCCAAGAAGAAAGTGGTTTTGAAAGACCCCGCCGCTCAGGAAGATATCTGATATACCGGTTTCTTCCCTCATCCTCTGAGCCATCCTGGATATAACCCTAATTATGGAATTATGGAAACGGGCAGAGATAATGAAAGGACTCTCTGCCTTTCTTATGTCCTCTACTATGTTCTCGATAATGGGGTCGGGGTTTACGATAAGAGTTGCTTTTTCCTCAAGAATTTCAAGGGGGTATTCACCCATCTCTCCTTCTTCTACCATCTGTTCGAGTTCCATTGCAGCCTGCCCTTCATAGTTTACTGTATTCCTTACACCCAGAATGGCGCTTACTGCATCAAAGAGCCTTCCCATACTGGAGCACAGTGGTGAATTTATCTTAGCACTAACAGCCTTCCCTATCTGTGACCATCTCTCAAGGTTAAGGCCCTCTATAAAAGGTATTTTGAGTCCTTCAAGATCTCCATAGATCCTTTCAAGATAGGCTGCCGCCATTCTCCACGGTTCCTTCACGGCCATATTGCTCCCGGGCATGGGAATATATCTCAGATGTCCTAAGCGTTTGTATCCTCTAACTGTCACCTCCAAAAACTCCCCGCCCCAGATAGTACCGTGTTCCCCGTATCCTGTTCCATCCATCACTACTGCCAGTGCTGGCCCAACGCTTTCATGTTCTGCCATTAAAGATAAGGCATGGGCAAAGTGATGTTGAACCCCTGTTCGTGGTAAATCAAGATCCATAGCATATCTAGTAGAAAGGTAGTCAGGATGCAAATCATGGACTACACACTCGGGTTCTATCTGGAATAGTTGCTTGAAGAGTTCCACCCCTTCTTCAAAAGAGCTCATTGTCTCAAAGTTTTCCATATCCCCTATGTGCTGGCTCAAGAAGGCAACATTGCCTTTTGTGAGGCAAAAGGTATTCTTGAGATCTGCTCCGCAGGCAAGGGTGCTCTTTCCGTCTCTATTTAACTTGATTGGAAATGGTGCAAACCCACGAGCCCTCCTTAGAAAGGTTACAGTTCCCTTTAATGGTTTAAGCACCGAGTCGTCACATCGTGTTCGGATCTCTCTGTTATGCACCAAGAAGAAGTCGGCTATCTGCTTGAGCCGGTCAAAGGCCTCCCTATCCTCAAAGGCGATGGGTTCGTCACTTACATTTCCACTGGTCATCACCAGGGTATCAACTCCTTCGGCAAAAAGAAGATGGTGCAGTGGTGTATAAGGAAGCATTACCCCGAGGGTTTTTTGAAAGGGGACAACGGATGGGGCTATCTTTGCACCCTTTTTCCTTAGAAGGATGACAATCGGCCTCTCTTTGCTCGTAAGGAGCTCTCTAGATGAATCATACACAAGGCAGAGCCTTTTAATCACCTCCAGATCCCTGCACATAAGGGCAAAGGGCTTGTCCTCCCTGTATTTTCTTGCCCGGAGGCGGGAGACGACCTCCTCCCTTGTTGCATCACAGGCAAGATGAAAACCTCCAAGCCCTTTTATAGCTACAATCTTGCCCATCTTGAGTAACGCAATGGTCTCACCTATAGGGTTATGGGTTGTTATCTCTTTGCCTAAGTTAGTGAAAAGCTTTAGAGTTGGCCCGCACTCAGGGCAGGCATTGGGTTGGGCGTGAAAACGTCTATTTGAGGGATCATGATATTCGCTGCTGCAAAGAGGACACATCCTGAAGGGAGCCATGGTGGTATTTGCCCTATCGTAGGGAATGTCATTAATAATGGTAAAGCGGGGGCCGCAGTTGGTGCAGTTGATAAAGGGATAGTGAAAGCGACGATCGTGGGGATCAAAGAGTTCATTCAGGCAATCCTTACAGGTGGCAATATCAGGAGAGATTCGGGCAACCCTCTCTTCACCCTCAATGCTTCCCCTTATCTCAAAGTCATTATAGCCCAAAGGTGGTAGGTATAGTATAGAGGTCTTTTCTATGGTGGCAATGGGAGGGGGAAAGGAAAGCCCAGAAAGGAAACCATCGACTCTCTTCTTTTCTCCCTCTATCTCTATCATGACCCCCTTTTCATCATTAAGGACCCAACCCTTGAGATCATGTTCCAGGGCAAGGCCGTAGACAAAAGGGCGAAATCCAACTCCCTGGACAACACCCTCTATCTGTACACAGGCCCTGATCTCTTCCATCAGCTACCCTTTTTACTGGTCCTCTCTTCAATCCATCTGAACCAGTTATCCAGGCCCTCGCCTGTCTTGCAGGATATATTCATGATCTTTAGCCTTGGATTAACCTTGAAGGCCTCGCCTTGAAATCTCTCCATGTCAAAATCCAGATATGGGAGAAGGTCGATCTTATTTAGCAGCAATACAGAGGAAACCTGAAACATAAGGGGATATTTCTCGGGTTTATCATCTCCTTCTGTAACAGAGATTATCATCGCCTTATCATTCTCACCGATCTCAAACTCTGCAGGGCACACCAGGTTCCCGACGTTTTCTACAATGAGAAGATCTATCTGGTCTAAATCAAACCCCTCTAATCCTCCTCTAACCATATTCCCATCCAGATGGCAGGCACCACCTGTGTTTATCTGCACAGTGGGGATAGCATGGGCTGCAATCCTTTCTGCATCCCTTGATGTTTCGATGTCTCCTTCGATCACCGCAATACTCTTTGTTTCTTTGAGCTTCTCTATGGTTTTCTCCAGCAATGTTGTCTTGCCTGCCCCGGGGCTTCCCATAAGGTTTGCTACATAAATCCCCTTCTCTTCAAAGAGCTTTCTATTCTGAGAGGCAATCACCTCGTTTGCCTCAAGTATGTGTTTGACTACCTTGATTTCCATCTTCTATCTCCATGTTTCTTATTTCCAGTTCCCTGCCTGCTATCATCTCCACATCTGTCCCCTCGCAATGAGGGCATATCATAAATGGATCGTCTACAATGTGTACCCTCCCGCACTGGTTACATTTTATACTCAAAGGCACCTCCTCGATTATTAGAGATGCACCTTCAGATCTACTCCCCATGCTGAGAGCCTCAAAGGCAAACGTAAGTGCCTCTGGCATTACCCCACTCAGTTTCCCTATCCTGAGTGTGAGGGTAGTCACCTTTGCCCCTGCATAGGGAAGTGTTTCCTGTTCAATGATCTCAAGGAGGCTCTGGGCTATTGCGGATTCGTGCATATCCAAATCCTTTGGTCATAGTCCGGTGATAAAGTAAAAAAGGGGGGCGATTCTTTTCATGCAATCAAATGCCCCCCTTTTACGCTTGTAACATTTACATACTGAAGGAAGCAGATGCCCCCAACTCGGAAAATATCAGTTCGATGATCTTGGGAATCTTGGCCTGGATTATTGGGGATAATTCCATTCCAATTTCCAGGGATCTTGGTTCAACCCCAATTATTGTAGTTTTAGGGGTATGGCCAATAAGTTTTGATAGGTTAATGACTTCCAGAATGTTGATTTGATGAACCGATGTCTTATAAAAATCAAGGTAATGGGAACAATCTTCAATATCAAACCTGTAAATCGAACCAGGGGGAGCTCCTCCTTTTACCGCATCAATTACAATTAAACTATCTGCACGCATCACAACATCCATAAGGCTAAAACCATCTGTTCCCCCTTCAATAACTTCCACCTCTGAAGGGAGAGGTATCTCCATCAGCCTGTTGGCTACATGGACACCTACTCCCTCATCAGAGAGAAGAAGATTACCCACCCCCAACACCACTATTTTCTTTTCCTTGCTGGGGGTAGGTTTATCGGATTTGTTAATCTTTGTCACTCCACTATGAATTTTTTAATTTCATTGCTCTTAGGGTCAATAAGATGAATAGCACAGGCCAGGCACGGGTCAAAGGACCGGATAACCCTAACCACATTTATGGGGTTATCAGTATCCGGCACAGGGATACCTATGAGTGACTCCTCATATGGCCCTCTAACCTTCTTCTCATCCCTGGGTGATGCATTCCAGGTAGAAGGCACCACACATTGATAATTATCAATCTTTTTATCTTTGATCTTAATCCAGTGTCCCAAAGCACCCCGTGGTGCCTCATAAAAGCCGGCCCCCATACCGTTATTCGGGGGCTCCCAATGCTCCGTGTCATGGATCTTAAAGCCTGGTTTGGTCATGGCATCAAGTAAATCATCACACCACTTATAGCAGGCATCAACCACGAGTTTGGTCTCTATGGCACGGGCTGCATGGCGGGCTACGGCCCCTGGTTTGACCCCCTGCTTTACAAGCCCAAGGAAGGTTGAGTTTTTAGCTATTAGCATCCGGGCCAGCGGGCCGACCTCCATAGGTAGCCCATCATAACGGGGTGCCTTGACAAAGGAATAAGCCTTCTTTTGCTCCAGGTCGAATTCTTGTGTGCCGTTATATGGGTGCTGAGGTTCATCGTGCTTATACCAGGCATATTTCACAGATTCGGTGATCTTTTTCTGATCAACGGGTTGAATCTTGATATTTTTCGGATCTAAGCCAATAATGACCCCTGGTGGGAATACCATGTCTTTGCCGGCCGGGTCCTTTTCCAGACCACCATAAGAAATGTAATTGTAATGACCGCCGCCCAGACCCATTTTGGCCAGTGGAAAGAGGGGACCGGTACCGAATGCCAGGACATCAGGGATATAGACCTCATTGACAAACTTGGCCTGCTCATCAAGCATGGTACGAAACCTGGCAACCATATTTATGTCTGGATACTGGGTAAATCCGCCGACGACAATACTCTGGTAATGAGGTGTTCTGCCTCCGAAGATGGCTCCCATATTCCTGGCCCTGGCATGCATTGATAATGCATCTATATAGTGCTTGACTGCTGAGATAACCATATCCGGGTCTTTGACACAGAATTCGTCCGGCTTATATCTGGGCGTGAGCGGGAAGGTATCCTTTACCTTTACTAAGCCCACGATTTTATCCTTCACGGCAAGCAGGCCCTTGTCTTTACCTTTATAGTTTGCCACAGACATGATATCTATGTAGTCGAGTGCGCTGAGATGGTAAAAATGAAGCACATGATCATAGATATATTGTGCGCCCATGGCCAGGTTCCTGAGCAGTGTGCCTCCCCAGGGCACCTTGGCCCCAAATGCCTCTTCCAGTGCACGGGCTGATGTTAGTTGGTGAACGCTGTAACAGACGCCACAGAAACGGCTGGTCACAAAGGGTGCATCCCTTGGGTCCTTTCCCTTGAGTAGGGCCTCGAACCCCCGTGCCATAGTACCGCTACTCCAGGCATCTTTAACCTTACCATTTTCTATCTCTACCTCTATCTTGAGATGTCCCTCAATCCTTGTCACTGGATCAATAACTATTTTCTTTCCCATTTATGCCACCTCCTTTTCACACCTTTTCCTTTTTAGGAATCAAACCTTCCTTTTTTCTTGCCATAATATTCTGTGACCTCTCGCTCTCGGCCGTGTAAAGAGGTGTCATACCAGCATAAAAATCAGGCGAGGCACAACCCTGACACCCGGCCCCGCAATCGATACAGAAGTTTATCCCGTCGTTCCATCTGCGGATGGCACAATCAGCATAGATATCAGGCCCTTTACAGCCCTTCTCATAAAGACACCAATCCTTTTGTGTGGGGTCATTCCAATCCTTAAGAAACGAATCTTCGTCGAAATAGCTTCGGCGTCTACAGTTATCGTGAATCGACTGTTCAAAGTATGCCTTTGGACGGCCTATTTCATCTAATGGCGGTACTTTTCCGGTCGTAAGGAAGTAGAGGATGGTTCCTACCAGGTGGTCTGTATGAACCGGGCAGGTGGAAAGGTTGATGACTGCTTTACCAGGTAGGGCCTTGTCGAGGCCTATACCCTTGGTGGGACCGGCCGCTGGTATACCTCCATAAGCAGCACAGGACCCTACTGCAATGATGGCTGCTGCCTTTTTGGCTGCCTCTTCTACAATCTTCCTGAATGGGTGTCCTCCAACCATACAGAAACGGTCATCTGCAGTGGGAATAGAGCCTTCTACAATCAACACATAGCCACCTTTTTTCACCGTGTCATGATATACCGATTCGGAGAGATGCCCTGCAGCCGCCATGATGGTTTCATGATATCTGATCGATAATTTGTCCAGAATAATAGAAGCTGCCGGTGGATTGAGGGCACCGGTAAATGAGATGGTACAACCTGCGCAGTCTTGGCCTTCAAGCCAAATCACCGGTGGTTTCTTGGATGCAGCCTCAAGCGCTTGGGCAACCCTGGTTGTAAATTCCAACTCTGAGAGACCCAGCACCGCTGCTGTTGCAGCACAATACTTGATGAATTCCCGGCGTGAAATCCCATGCAATTCTAACTCTCTATCCAATTTTTTTTGTGCTTCATCCATATTATACCTCCTATCAAGAATTTAATACACCTCGGTAAAACCTTTATCTTAAACTAATAAAAAAAGCTGCAAAAAATAAACTGGATAGTTGGTTCTTTTACTCGACCGGATAGCCTGCCTTTGTCCAGGCCTTCCA